>JBBDLY010000032.1:0-8869 GCA_040878585.1 Pirellulales bacterium | reverse complement strand
AAGGGGACATTTCTATTGTGGTGAAACAGGGGACATTTCTAATGGTGGACAACAACCGCTGGCCTGTTGTCACTGGCGGGCGGGGCCGTTACCTTGAAGCTTTGAATTACTACTTTCTGTTCCTGCATGTGAGTCGCCCGATGGATGAAGCAGCCACTCCACCCGCGCCGCTGGTCGGCATCATCATGGGGAGCAAGAGCGACTGGGAAACCATGAAGCCGGCCACCGAGGTGCTCGTGGAGTTCGACGTGCCGCATGAGTGCCGCGTGGTTTCGGCCCATCGCACCCCGCAGTGGATGTGCGAGTACGCCGAGACCGCCGAGAAACGCGGCTTACAGGTGATTATCGCCGGCGCTGGCGGCGCGGCCCATTTGCCCGGCATGGTCGCCTCGCAAACAATACTTCCGGTGCTGGGCGTGCCAGTGAAAAGCCGCTCGTTGCAAGGGCTGGATTCGCTGCTCTCGATCGTGCAGATGCCCGGCGGCGTGCCGGTCGGGACGCTGGCGATTGGTCAGGCCGGTGCCAAGAACGCCGCGCTGCTGGCGATTCGCATTCTTGCCGGTAGCCGCCCCGAACTGCGTGATCGGCTTGCGGCGTTCCACACCGCGCAACGCGACGCCGTGATGGAGGATCGCGAGCTTTGAACGCCCCCATTCTGCCCGGAGGGACCATCGGCCTGCTCGGCAGCGGGCAGCTCGGACGCATGCTTGCGATGAGCGCCCGTCGCTTTGGCTATCAGGTCCACGTGTTCTCTCCGGAAGCCAACTCACCAGCCGGTCAGCTCGCCGATCGCGAGATCGTGGCCGACTACGCTGATCTCGATCGGGTGGCGACGTTCGCTCGCCAAGTCGACGTGGTGACCTTCGAGTTCGAGAACGTGCCCCGCATCACGACCGACGCGGCCGAGAAACACGCTCCGGTGCGGCCCGGCGGCGGGGTGTTGCATGCCGCGCAAAACCGCGTCCGTGAGAAACGGTTCCTGGCCGACGCCGGTCTTCCGACGGCTCGGTTCGCCGTAATCAAAAACGCCGCGGATCTAGAGCAGGCGATGGCGAAGATCGGTGCGCCCTCGATTCTTAAAACGGCCGCCTGGGGCTACGACGGCAAGGGGCAGGTACGCATCGATGCGATCGCAGACGCGCCGCGGGCATGGCGCGAACTGGGCGAGCAGCCGGCGGTGCTGGAAGGCTTTGTCTCGTTCAGCGACGAGCTGTCGATCGTGGCGGCCCGCGACGCGGCCGGCAATTTCACTCACTTCGGACCGATCCATAACACTCACGTCAATCACATCCTCGACATCTCCGTCTGTCCCGCCGGCCTGCCCGCAGCGGTCACGCGGCGCGCGGAGGAGATCGCGCGGGTCGTGATGCAACAGCTCGACGTGGTAGGCGTGCTCTGCGTGGAATTGTTTCTCACCGGCGACGGCGAGTTGATCGTCAACGAACTGGCCCCGCGTCCACACAACTCGGGCCACCTGACGATTGACGCCCACGCGACATGCCAGTTCGAACAGCAACTCCGCGCGGTGTGCGGATTGCCGCTCGGTTCGACGCGGCAACGCCAGCCGGCGGCGATGACCAATCTGCTGGGCGACCTGTGGCAACCAACCTCGCCCGACTGGGCGGCGCTGCTGGCGATGCCGGACGTGAAGCTGCATCTCTATGGCAAGCAACAGCCGTTGCCGGGCCGTAAGATGGGACATGTGACGGCAGTGGCGGACTCGGTCGCGGCGGCCCGCGCGCTGGCCGTCGCGGCGCGTGAGAAACTCCGTCGAACCTAGGAATCGCTTAACAACTTCGGCATTTGCTTCGCCTAACGCCAAGTCGACACAAGTGTTGTTTTGAACAGAAGGTAACAGAGAGAACGGAGAAAGGATTCTCTGTTGCCTCCTACCACTCCGTTCACTCCAATCTGGCTCGCGGCAGCCTTGCAAGAAAGCAAAACATCCATCAACTACTACAATACGCTACGTTGACTTGCAACAATGCCAATCGAATTCAGCCATCGACTATTTAACATCAAATTGCTTTAAACCGACTGAGGGAAATCAAATGAACAGAAAACTGCGCACGTCAACCTCGAATCAGCCCAGGCATTGATCAACTTCAGGCAACAAAGGGTACAGAGTCAACAAAGATTTCGGCTCTCCGTTCCCTCTGTTGTCTTCTGTTCAAACAGGCCGCGAAAGCGAATGTGGAAGTTATTTCTGAGTCATCCCTAGGCGGTCGTCAGGCGCCCGAGGTCGCCCATAGATAGGCGACCAGGCCGCATTGGGCCAACGTGCCAACCGCGCCGATGATCGCGCCCCACATCGTCAGGTCGTAGCCGAGCGGATCCATGTCGCCGCGGCGCATGGTGCGAATGTCTTGCGCGCCCATTACCGCGGCGGCGATGCCGAACATGCCGCACAGAAATCCCATCAGGCCCAGCAGCAGGATCGACGATCCGCGGTGCGAAAGCATCTTCGATCGATGCCGGTGATGGCGCCGCTGGGCGTGCTCTGGGTCGACATGCTCCTGTTCGTGGTCCAGGGCGCCCCCCTGCCCCGCGTCATCGTCGTAGTAGTCGCCGTCGTCTTCGTCCGCGTAATCTTCCGGAAGCTCGTCGGGAAGCGGGTCGTCGGCGAGATCGGGAAAGACTTCGACCGCCCATAACCAAACAGGCGAGGTCTGTCGACGGACGCGGCACTCGCAGGTCAGCGTGCGAGCGCGTGCCAAGTCTTGCAGTTCTTCGCGGGTGATCGGTCCGAACGACCGCCCCTTTTTGTCCTGCACCAGCCAGGCTTGAGGACTCGGTTCGAGCTGGCCGGCCTCGGGCGGGGCAATATGGGCCAAGGCGCGACTGATCGCGTCGGTCGATTCGCTCGGCTTCGACGGTTGACTCACTTCATCGGCGGACCTCGCCGGCGGCGCTGCTCGAACGTCGCTTGCATCCGGGGACGCCTCTTCGACGTCGGTCGACTGCGCAGCAAGCTGCGATTCGTTGACCACCGTGCTGGTGATCCGAAGTCGTCGTTCGCAGTTCGGACAGCCGACTTCCTCGTCGATTCCTTCCTCGACACGGAAGACCGCCTGACATGCGCCGCATTGAACTTGTTGCATTCGCCGCACCGTTGCGTATCGCAAATCCCTAGAAGCAGGAAGGATAGCGAGCCTAGCCCGCCATTTCCTTTCAACTAAGTATAGCCAATACCTGGCGTCATTCCGGCAGAATTTGCTCGCCGCGGACGATGTCCTCGAATGTTTGTCGCGCTCGTACCAAATGCGCCACGCCGCCGGATAGTAACACCTCGGCCGCCAATGGCTTGCCGTTATAATTGCTACCCATCACCGCACCGTAAGCGCCGGCACATTCAATCACCAGGAACTCCCCCACCTTGGCCGCCGGCAGCATCCGGCTGGCCACATAACCGCCCTCGTCCTGCGTGAAGATATCGCCTGACTCGCAGAGCGGGCCTCCCACCACCACCTCGACCTGTTCGCGCTGCGTATCGTCATTGCCAGGACAAATCGACATTGGGTGGTAACTGCCATAAAGAATAGGCCGGGCCATGTTATTAAAGCCGGCGTCGACCAGGTAGTACGTGCGGCTTCCCATCTGCTTGATGGCCCGGATTTCGGCGATAAGATAACCCGACTCGGCCGTCAGGTAGCGTCCCGGTTCGATCTCCAGGGAAAGGTCATGGCCAAATGCATCCTGCAGCCTGCGGCGAGTGGCGTCCCAAAGCTCAAAGTAGGCGGCCAGATCGACGAACTCATCACCTTCGCGATACGGGGTTGGCAGGCCGCCTCCCGCCGAAATGCCACGCAGGCTTCTTCCCACATGCAACGCGGCCTTCTCCATTGCGCCACAAACTTGGGAAAGATGGGCAAGATCGGTGCCGCTTCCGATATGCATATGCAGGCCGCTGACGGCGATGCCGCACTGTTCGGCCCGCCGTAGGCAGTCGTCAAGTTGCTCGTGCCAGATGCCGTGCTTCGACTGTTCGCCGCCAGTATTGGTCTTTTGGCTATGGCCATGGCCAAAACCGGGATTCAACCGCAAGGTGACGTTCGCTCCCGGGGTCCGTTCGCCCAACTGGGTGATCATGTCGGGCGAACCGCAGTTGACGTGCAAACCATGTTCGACCACCAGTTCCAGCGATTCGCGGTCGAAGATGTCGGCCGTGTAGACGATGCCCGGCGGGTCGCCGTCGGGCGAGAAGCCGGCAGCCAACGCCCGCCGAATTTCGCCCGCGCTGACGGCGTCAACAAGCCCCCCCTGTTTGCGGACCAGATCAAGCACTGCCAGATTCGAGCACGCTTTTTGAGCATAGCGAACCACGTCAAACGCCTGCAGGTCGCCGATGCGTTCGACGATTTGAGCGGCATCATAAACGTACGTCGGCGTGCCGAATTCATGGGCAAGTTGGTCCACGGAGACGCCCGCGATTTCACGGCGCAGCGTGGGGAATGATCGAGTTGTCAGCATGGCTTCCTCCAGACGCTCAAGTATTCCCGGTTTAGACATGGGCGTCAAACGGGCTGAAATCACAGGTTGCAAACAGCGCGGCGCAGTGGGGATCGGGGCGGTATGGGCAATTCCTGGACGTACAATTAGTTGCAGACGAACATAATTTAGCCGAAAACGTTTCACGCACGCCGCGAGACCCCAAGTCCCTCTGCGTTCCGCCGGGTAGCCGCCGATTACCCGGCGGCCTGACATAACTCATTCCCATCATACATGTTAGAACGCGATGGCGGCATTTAATCCAGGACTTCTTTGGCCGCTTCCTGGCGGACAAGTCGTCGCCCTTTGTGGAGAGTTGTCGCAGAAGATAGAATGACCCGTTTCAATTTGTTCAATGAACGCCATAATCGTAGATGTGCATTCAGGTTATTTCTAGGAGCGACTTAGTGCAGATTAAGATTTCGACACGGCACGGGCACCTGAGTGAAGCAAGCCAGGAGAAGATTTCCGCCAAGTTGTCCAAACTCACGCGGATCTTCGATCGGCTAACCTCCATCGAAATTACCGTCGATCTGGAGCGTGAAACCACGCCTGAGGTGTCGTTGGAGGTATCGGCCGAACACAAGCACGATTTTGTCGCCAAGGATCGTTCGGAAAGCTTGATGGCGTCGATCGATAACGTGATGCATAAGATGGAGCAACAACTCCGCAAATATAAAGAGAAGGTAGTCGAACGCAGCCGCGACGCGGATCGGAAAAAGCAAGAATTTCCCGAAGCGATCGACACAGAGCAGGAATAGCTGATAAATATATCTTGGTACCGCAGTGGCGTGCTTGGCTTGCCTACGTTAGGCCAACCGCCCCGGCTCGTACCAGGGGCATTAGGGATTGAAAGGATATTCGAGTGAAGTTCGCTGACTTTGTAAGCCCGAAAGCCATCAAGGCCTCCTTGGAGGCTGATGACAAAGAAGGAGTAATCCGCGAAATGGCGACCGCGCTGATGCAGGCCGGGGCCATCGCCGAAGCGGAGTTTGAGAGCATTATCAAGGCGATTTTGAAACGCGAGGAACTCGGCAGCACCGGCATTGGCCGAGGCGTCGCCGTACCGCACACCAAGCATCCAAGCGTCGAGCAGCTTGTCGGCACCGTCGGCGTAAGCCACGAGGGGGTCGACTTCAACAGCCTCGACGGCGAACGGGTGCAGTTGTTCTTTCTGCTGATATCTCCGCCGGACCGTCCGGGCGATCACTTACGGGCGTTGGAAAACATTTCGCGTCAATTGCGCGACGACACCTTTTGTCGATTCCTCAAGCAATCTTCGACGCCCGCAGACATTCAACAATTGTTGGAGGAAGCCGATTCGAACAAGTTTGGTCATTAGCGGCGTCCGCCGCTGTTGGCCGCTTGGAACGACTAAGGGCGTGCAGGTACTTGTCCACATTCCCGCCTGCGCGAGCGACCGATCTCCTCCAACACAAGTCACCGAAACGGCGGGAGCCGTTTTGGTGAGAAGAACTACCGCCGCATGAGCGACACCATCCAAAGGCGCGCCGTTGTAGTAAGCAACAGTCAGGGGTTGCACGCGCGCCCAGCGGATCTGTTTGCGAGAACCGCGGGAAAATTTGAATCGAAGGTGGAAATCATTAATGGCAGCCAGCGCGTCGATGGAAAAAGCATCCTCGACGTCCTGACGCTGGCCGCCGTGCAGGGAACCGAACTGGAGATCGAGGCCGTCGGGCCTGACGCCGGGGAGGCTCTCGAAGCGTTGGTGAAGTTGGTCGAAAGCGACTTCGCCGAAGACAATACATAAACACAACTGGATTCTCGGGTCGACGCGGCCGTGCCCATGGCGATGTAAATTGCCGCCGGCTGGCACACCTATTGCCTGCGCCGACGCGAATGGCGTTCGATGCAACGACTTCAGGGAATTGCCGTCTCGCCGGGCGTGGCCATTGGCGAGGCGCTGGTTATCGATCACGAGGGATTCCGCATTCCTCGACGGTTCGTCGCGCGCGATACGGTCGACTTCGAGTTGGAACGCCTCGACACAGCGATCGCCAGCAGCGCCGCGGAGATCGAGAAGAATCGCGACGCCATCAGCGCCGAATTGGGCGAACATTACGGCGCGATTTTCGGCGCGCATCTACAGATGCTCAACGATCATAAGCTCCGCGAGGAACTGGAGTCGTTGGTGCGCAAGCAGCACTATTCGCCCGAGTACGCCGTCAGCCGCGTGCTACGCCGTTATGCCAAGGTGTTCCAGAGCGTCAACACCGGGTTCCTTGCCGAGCGCGCCAACGACATCTTCGACATCGAGAAGCGACTGCTCCACAACCTGCTGGGCCGCCGCCGCGAGGAATTGACCAGGCTCAGCTCGCCGGTCGTCGTGCTGGCGCATAACCTCACGCCTAGCGAAACGGCCAGCCTCGACCGTCGCTTTGTGCAAGGCTTCGTCACCGAGGTGGGCGGCCCCGGTTCGCACACGGCCATCGTCGCCGAGGAGATGGAAATACCCGCGGTGGTCGGAACCGGCAAATTCCTGACCGACGTTTCCGGCGGGGATATGGTGATCATCGACGGCGATCACGGCCTGGTGATCCTCCAGCCCGACGAGGAGACGATCGCCCGCTATCGCCACGAGGCCGAGGAGATCCGCACGCTTGCGGCGCGGCTAGAGGCGTTGGCCGACCAACCGGCCGAGACGCTCGACGGCCATCGCGTGCAAATCTACGGCAACATCGAGTTTCCCCACGAAGTGGGACATTGCATGGAACGCGGCGCCGACGGCATCGGCCTGTATCGCACCGAATTCCTCTACCTCAACGCCAAGACCGAACCAACTGAGGAGACGCATTTCGATGCCTACGCCTCGGTCATCGATGCGCTGGGGGGCCGCCCGGTGGTGATCCGCACTCTCGATCTGGGCGCGGACAAGATGGCCAATCTCCCCCAGCCCGAGGACGAACGCAATCCGGTACTCGGTCTGCGGAGCATCCGTCTCTCGTTGCGGAATCTCAAGGGATTTCGCATCCAACTGCGGGCCTGCCTGCGGGCCAGCATACTGGGAGACGTGCGGCTGATGTTCCCGCTAATCTCCACCATCCTGGAACTTCGCCAGGCGAAGATGGTGCTGGGAGACGTGATGGAGGACCTGCAAGAGTCGGGCGTGGCGTTCAACCGAGAAATGCCGATCGGCATGATGGTCGAGGTGCCCAGCGCGGTGATGATGATCGACCGCTTCGCCGAGGAGGTCGACTTTCTCAGTATCGGCACCAACGACCTGATCCAATACACGCTGGCGGTCGATCGGGGCAACAAGGACGTGGCCACCTTGTACAACGCCAGCGATCCGTCGGTGCTGCGACTGATCGAGATGACCTTGAAAGCCGCCAAAGTCGCCGACATACCGGCCAATCTGTGCGGCCAGATGAGCGGCAATCCAGTTTACACAATGATGCTTTTGGGCATGGGGCTGCGACAATTCAGCGTGGCGCCCGGATCCATTTTGGAAGTGAAGAAAGTCTGTCGGAGCGTGACCCTCGAACAATGCGAGGCGGTCGCCCGCCGAGCGCTGGTGATGGAGAGCGCGCGAGAAATCAAGAGCTACCTGAGAGAGGAATTACACAACGTGGTGCCGGAGTTGGCGCCGTAAGTTCCGCAAACGAAACAATTGTGTTCCATTTTGTGCTCGTCGCCCTCTGCGGCCGGCGAGAAACATACATTCGATGACTCATTTCAACCTGACGGTCAGTTCGCGATACGAGGGTCGAGCGATTCGGCGCCTTGGCGAGCTGCTGCGCGGCTTCGTTGCGATTAACGATCGACTGCCGGCCCGCCGATCTCGGGGGCCTATCGCCTCGGCGTCGCCGCATCCTGCAATGCATGCAGCCGATTCCGTGTCGCCATGGCTGTCGCGCACCGCCCGCCAGGCTGAAACCCCGTGGGTCATCGCTCACCCAGAAAGAGAATCAGACCATGAAGCAAGAAATGCTGATCAACGTCTCGCAGTCGGAGGAATGTCGGATCGCGATTGTTGAGGACGGCGTACTCGAGGAACTGTACGTCGAGCGATCGAGCCAGGACAACTACGTCGGCAATATCTATAAGGGAGTCGTGGTCAATCTGGAGCCGACCATTCAAGCGGCGTTTGTCGATTTCGGCGTCGGCCGCAACGGCTTCTTACATATCAGCGACGTCGAGCCGCAATACTATCGCCAAGGCGGCTACGATCCGGGCAAGGCAATCGAGATGCGCGGCCAACATGCCACGCAAGCGGATGACGACGCAGATATCGACGACGTCGATTGCGACGACGACGGCGACGAAGGGGACGAAACGCGCGACAAGGACCACCGCGCTCGGCGCGGACGCACGGTTCGGCCAGGCGCCCGACCCCGGGTCAAGCCGCCGATTCAAGACG
>JBBDLY010000031.1:1404-8886 GCA_040878585.1 Pirellulales bacterium | reverse complement strand
GAGGTTCTACGGCTTTGAACGCATTGCCACTTACCACCGACGTCCGCGAAGTCTCCCGGCGGGTTATTTGGTTCGAGGAGCCGGAGAAGGCGGTTGCCGATCCGATTCGCTTTGTAGCCTACGCAATGACCTATGGTACACACGCTGACATGTCGGTGGTTCGACGTCATTTGTCGGACGAGGATCTGCGCGAGGCGCTCAGCAACGCCCCGCCCGGCATATTTGACCCGCGAAGCTGGGCCTACTGGAACCTCAAACTGGGCCGCTATCCAACGCCGCCGTTGCCGGAGAGGAAGCTGCCTTGACCGAGGACGAACCACCGTCTCACCCGTTCACCGGCCCCGCGTCGTTTTCCCGTCGGAGAAAAAGTTTGGCAAAACGCCAACAGAAAAGCCGCCGCAAGTCCCTGACCTGCAACGGCTTTGAGTGGGCGTAACAGGACTTGAACCTGTGGCCTCCACGATGTCAACGTGGCGCTCTAGCCAACTGAGCTATACGCCCTCAATCTGCACAACTGAATATACATCATCGTCCGCTGTTTGTCTTGACCCCGAATTAAAGTTCGAGGTTCTCGTGGATATGGCAATTGGCCCTGGGCTGACGCAGCCCACGACACCACTTGCGTCCTCTCGCGACGATCACCTTGGATAATTCGGGCTAAGTGGTTCCCTTGAAAAAATTTCCGCGAACCCGTAGGCTCATTCCTGCATCGTGAAAATGGTCCGCCTGGGGTCTTCCCGTATTCCGGTCGCTTGTGTCGGCCGGGGGGGAATACCTGCCCAGCGGCGACGGGGCCGGCGGCCTCGACGCGATGCGTGTTCGCCCGCGCGGTGTCTGTTGATCGGCATCTTCGGTATGGATGCCGGCCACCGGGGCGAGACCTCGATGGAATCACCCACGCCATGCTTCAAGTCAAGCTCCCCGACGGCAATGTCAAGGAATTCTCCCGCACCGTAACCCCCGCCGACGTGGCCGCCGAGATCGGTCCCGGCCTGGCCAAGGCGGCCTTGGCCGCCGAGGTGGACGGACAGGTGGTTGGCCTCGACGCGCCATTGCCCGCCGCTGGCGCGGTCGAACTGAAACTGTTCACCAGCAAGAACCCCGAGGCGCTGGCCGTGATGCGGCATAGTTGCGCGCACGTGATGGCCCGGGCGATCATGCGGCTGTACGACGGCGTGGGGTTGGCCTTTGGGCCGACCATCGAGAACGGCTTTTACTACGACTTCGACATGGAGCACAAACTCTCCGAGGAGGATTTTCCCCGGATCGAAGCGGAGATGAAGAAGATCGTCGCCGCGGGCGAACCGTTCGAGCGATTGGAACAGCCCCGCGAGGAAGCTTTAACAATCTGTCAGGATATGGGGCAGAAACTCAAGGTCGAGCACATCGAGAGCGGCTTGGCCGAGCATCCGACGTTGTCGTTCTATCGGCAAGGAGAGTTTCTCGACCTCTGCCGCGGCCCCCATGTACCCACCGCCAAGGCGATCGGCAAGGCGTTCAAGCTGCTCTCCGTGGCCGGCGCCTATTGGAAGGGAGACGCCGCGCGGCCGATGTTGCAGCGTGTGTATGCCACCGCCTTCTTCGACAAGGAGCAACTCGAAGCGTATCTCAAACAGGTCGAGGAGGCCAAGAAACGCGACCACCGCGTGCTCGGCAAGCAGCTCGATCTGTTCACCATCGATCCGATGGTCGGCCAAGGTTTGATTCTGTGGTTGCCCAAGGGGGCGACCGTTCGTCAATTGCTGGAGGACTATCTCAAGAGCGAGCTGCGCAAGCGCGGCTACCAGCCGGTCAATACCCCTAACATCGGACGGATCGAACTGTACGAGACCAGCGGGCATTTTCCGTACTACAAGGAGAGCCAGTTTCCTCCCATCGAGATGGACGAGAACGAGCGCTACCTGCTCAAGCCGATGAACTGCCCGCATCATACGATGATCTACAAGGCGCGGCCCCGCAGCTACCGCGAACTTCCGATCCGGCTGGCGGAGTTCGGCACGGTCTATCGCAACGAGAAGTCGGGCGAGCTGAACGGCATGACCCGCGTCCGCGGCTTCACCCAGGACGACGCGCACATCTTTTGCACCGAGGATCAGGTGGCCGACGAGTTCCGCGGCTGCATCGAGATGACCCAATCGGTCCTCAAGTCGCTGGGGATGAACAACTATCGCGTGCGGCTGGGATTCCGCGATCCCGACAGCGCCAAGTACGTCGGCACCGCCGAGCAATGGAATCGAGCCGAGGCGTCGCTGGTCGAGGTTTGCCAAAGCCTCGGCATCGACGCCGAGCCGGAGCCGGGCGAAGCGGCGTTTTACGGCCCCAAGGCCGACTTCGTCGTCACCGACTGCATAGGCCGCGAGTGGCAACTAGGCACCGTGCAGTTGGATTACAACCTGCCCAGCGCCGAGCGGTTCGCGCTGGAGTATATCGGCAGTGACAACCAGCCGCATACGCCGGTGATGATCCACCGCGCCCCGCTGGGGAGCTTCGAGCGGTTCGTGGGCGTGCTCATTGAACACTTCGCCGGGGCCTTTCCGCTGTGGCTGGCGCCGGAGCAAGTTCGCGTGTTGACCGTCAGCCAAAAGGCCGAGGAGTATGGCCGTCGGGTGGAGGACGAACTGGCCGGCGCGGGCTTCCGCGTCACCGGCGATTTCCGCAGCGAGAAGCTTGGCAGCAAGATCCGCGACGCGGAACTGCTGAAGGTTCCCTACATGGTAGTGGTCGGCGAGAAGAACGCCGCGGCCGGCACCGTGAGTGTCCGCGATCGGGCGGCCGATAACAAGGATCTCGGCGACATGTCGTTGGCAGAGCTGGTTGCACGGCTCACTCAGGAAGTCGCCACCCGAGAGGTCCGCACCGCGGTCGAGGAAGTTTCGGCCGGACTGGGGGATCGCGGCGCGGAGAACGAGTACTGAGCCAGGGCTTTAAGGGTCGCAACAAATGGAACGGGACAAAATTTTTGAACAGAAGGGAACAGAGAAAACAAAGGAAAGAATTCTCAGTTGTCTCTTTTCCCTCAGTTCGCTCAATCCAAGTGATCGGAGTTACGCCCGAAACTCGATGGCGTTATAGCGTGTTTCATGTATTTTGTCCTCGGTTGGTTCGTCGTATCAGCTTGCATCAACGCTTGACCGTTGGTGACCGTGTATTCATTGTGTAATTTCAATCGATTCTTCAGGCAACAGAGCGGATCAGAGCCAACAGAGAATGGATTTCTCCGTTTTCTTCGTTTCCTCCTGTCCCAACTGTCTGGTAGACCTTAAAGCCCTGAGTACTGAGCCGTTCGCAGGTGACTTGCTATCGCGGAGTGGTTCCGCCTTGATTCGGATCCTGTGCCTGCAACACGGCGCCCTGCTCCTGCTGCTCGACGCGGCGGATCATCTCCTGTTTGGCGAGTTCCAGCTTGCGGACCACTTCTTCCGGTTTTTCGTAGTCGAGAATCAACGGCGGTTCGCCCTCGAACAGGGCCACGAACACGCCGGCGATCCGCCAGCCTTCCTCCTCGTGAGCGAGCACCCATACGCTTGGCAGCGTCTGGGTATGGCCCGTTTCGTCGGTCTCCATCCAGCGGCTCTCAACGTGGGCGGCGTCCTTGGCTTCGTTGACGTACTCCATGCGGCCCACTTCGAAATTGGCCGAGGTGTTGCCCGGCGGCGTCACGTCGATGTTTGATATCTCGGCTTGCTGCCGGGCGTAGCTGGTCAGCAGCGCGGTAGTGATTTCGGCGTCGCCCATTTTGACTGCACCGAGATACATCTCGACGATTTCACGCGGGCCTTCGGTGGTCACCAGCGGCTGCTTGGCAGGCGTCGCGGCGACGTCTTGCGTCGCGTCGGTCTTGGCTACGGGTTCTTCGGTCGGGGCCACGTCGGCAGTGTCCGACTCCTTGCCGCCGCAACCAACCAGCCCCGCGATCAATAACGCCGCCCAACTCGTTCCAACGATAGCACGCATGTCTTCGGCCCCTTCCCTGGGAAAATCAAGTCTCTCCGCGCACCTACGCGGATCAAATATCGGTCGCCATAACGGTCGCTGAACGCCGGCGCCGGAGGTTGCGAGGGGCAGTTTGCCATGTAGGCGAAACGAGGTCAAGATTAGCTTCTGCTATCACCCGGCACGGACGCCCCGGTCAACGGCGTCCTGATCGCGCATGAACAGCGCGAATTGCGCCTCGAACAGTTCCCTGGGGATCTCCCAGACCGGCTGTTCCTCGGTGTGGGCGTTGCAGTGGGCGATCAGCAGCCGATTGAGAAACTTGAACAGGTGCCGCGGCACCCGCAAGGTGCGGAAGGTCTCAATCAGGCGATGCTCGCTGACTCCTTCCTCAAACAGCGACTGCAGATTGGGCGACGCGCCGTCGATGGCGCAGGCCTTCACGCGGTCGTTGGCCACGTCGAACAGCGACTCGCCAGACCATTCCAGAGAAGGGATCATGTTTTGTTTGTCGAGCCTCGCCCGCTGATAGAACTCGCGTTCCTCGCGTTCCAAGTAGGTCGCCAGTTCAATCGGCAGCAGCAGCTTGAAGCCCAGCCCCGGATGCTTGAGAAACTTGTTGTCCAGCAGTGGCCATAGGAACGCCTTCATCTGCTCGGCGGAGCCGTTGATCAGATGCGGCTCGTCGACGCGGTCGACCAGCACCAGGATGCCCGAAAAGCCGAGTGTCTTGAGCAGTCCTTGCAGTTTGCACACCATCTCGAACCGATCGTCGGTGCGGTCCTTGTTCGGCAACGGCTGGCTGGCGATCTCGGCGGCGGTGAAGTGCATCAGCACTTGCCGCAGCGGGTTCGCCTCGTGATTTCCCACCCGCATGTGGCGGACCACGGCGCGGGCGCGGAACCACCAGCGAACGATTCGCACCAGCCGCGGCAGCCAACCGGCCACTGCGATCAGGTAGGGCCACGGCGTGGCCAGCCACCGCGGCTCGACAAAAATGCAGACCCCCAACGTCAGCACCAGAACGGCCCAGCCGAGGGCGACGTCCCACAGCGACTTGAAGGTGTGGTACTTCAGCTTGCGGCGTAGGCGATGCCAACGCCCCTTATAGGTTTCGGCCGTGGAACTGTCGTAGCAGGCGGCCAGCAGCAGCAAGTCGCGGGCTTGGTGGCGGTCCAACTCCTCGACGGCGGCCGGATCGACCTCGCCGGCCACGCCGCTGGGCTGCTTCACCTCCAGAATGCGATCGACCAGGCTGGTGACCGCCAGCGAGAGGATCGAGTCCATGTGGTCCCACAGTTTCCATTCCGAAAGCACGCGATCGGGACGGCGACGGCGGGCGCTAAGCGTCTCGCGGAAGCGGTCCAGGAACGGATTGAAGTCGTCGTAGTCGACCGCGAACAGTCGCTTGCCGGGATGCTCGCGATTGAAGCGGTCCAAATGCTGCAAGATCTGCAACCGCATGGCGGTCTTGCCGGCCCCCTTCTCACCGAACACGATCGACGTGGAAGGCTCTCTCGGATCGCCGTAAATCTTGTCCCAGGCCGGATGGTAGGTCGAGGCGATGCAATGCTCCTTGAACACCGGGTCGGTCTGCGCGTCCTCCTCGGCGAACGGGTTCGTTGCAATCCCGTGATGGTCCAACAGCTTGGTGAGTTTCATGGCAATGCCTTGACTAGCGGAAAGTGGCGCGCGGCGAGCAGGCCGCGCGGCGCACTATTTCAGCTTGAGACTGTTGACCATCGACTCGAACGCCTTCTGGTTGGCATGAATCGTGCGCGCCGGGCCGTAGAACTTGACGTAGTAGCTGCCCAACTTGCCGGCGTTGATGACGGCCGCCAACATGCGATAATTCTCGTACTTGCCGCCGCCCGCAAAGGGCGGAGCAACGTAGGTGCCGGAGACGTCGAGAATCTCCACCTCGCTGTCGGCCAGCTTTTTGGTTTCGCTCTTGGCCGCGTCGGCCGCATTGCCGCCGTCGGGCTGACTGAATTGCATGAACCACCGCTGCTTGTTCGCCTCCAGGCCGCCGCTAAGCCCGCCAATGGTAACGCGCCCGTCGGCGTCGTCTCCCTCTGATTTGGGTGCGGTGAATTCATAGTCGACAATGCCGCGGAACTTTGGCTCCACCGGTATCCATGACGCCGGCGAGGTCATCTCCAGCTTGCCATCGGCCAGCGCGACGGTCACGCTCTTGGCTTCATCCGCCGCGGCGACCGTGGAGTGAGCAAATAGAACTGTCGCGGCCAGGAGGGTCGCGGATAGAAGCTGTGGTACCATCTTCATGACATTCTCTTTCTGGGGCTGGGGAGTCCGGCAAGACCCCGCGGGGTACTTAAAAACTGTACGTCGCATACATCAGCTTAGGTCTCGACGCGGGCAGGGGCAATACGCGCAGACTCTTTCAGGTGGCGCAGTCCGTTGCTGAGTGCGGTAAAGCGCGACCGCCGCAGGGCGGAAAAGGCCGCTTGCGCCGTTTCTGCGGCGTCCGGATGCGTGGCCGCCCAGCGGCGACGACAGCCACTAACGATTGATCAGCACCCAGATTAGCACCGGCACCAACGCCGCGGTGGCCAGTACCAACAGAATAATGAACATAATCGTGGCATTCGCGGTATTCCGTTTGGCGATCATTCGCTGCTGTTCCGGCGAGCGGCCGGAGGGCGTGCTGACCAGCGGCGGATAGGATGCCGAATCGCCCCCCGGCGCCGAAGGGGGCTGCGGCGGAGCATCGGCCGCGTGGGTGAAGCGAGCGAAGGAATCGCTGGCCAACTTCCATTCCGACCAACCTTCGCGCCAGATCAGCGAATCACTGCCGACGCGACCTTCATCGAGCCAGCGACGGAATACGTCCCCCGGTGCAGGACCGAACTGCCCGCCCGTCTTGGGCCGCACGTACCACACCGCTTGCGGCGCTTCGTCGATCGGGTCGGCCGGCTGCTGCCGCTGCGCCGAGGAGGGCTGCCCGGCGACAGTGTCTAGCGGCTTGGCCCCGGGCGCCGCTCCGGACGGTTTCGACATCGGCACGGCCTGGGCCTGTTCGTGGGGGCTGGTCGGATGCGGCAATCGTCCGAATTTGCCGCCGATTGGTCCGCCCGCCGCAGACTCCGCGGGGGCCGCTCCGCTGGATGGTCCCGCCAACGACCGTTCCTCGCCGGACGCTGCCGGCAAGCCGGCCGGCTTGGCCGTTTTCGGCGGCGGGCTGTCGCCGCGCGGCTCGACCGGCATCGCCAGCGGCGTGTCGGGGGGCGCCTGACTGACGGGATTGCTTCCCTCGCCCTTGCTGCTGGTTCGGGTGGATTGGTACGGAATATCAACCTTGGCGCCGCAATCGGGACAAATGCCCTTCTTGCCGGCCAGGAAGCTTTTTACGTGCAGTTTATGTCCGTTGGGACAAAGAAAACGAATGCCCATTCGCTTGCGGTCATTCCAAGAGGGAACAAGTCATGGCTCGGCCGCCGCGCCCGCCGGGGAAAGGCGAATCGCGCAGCGACGGGCCGGACTCCCTAGTATAGTTGTCCGGGCCGGCGGCGTGAAGCATCGCCGCCG
>JBBDLY010000031.1:0-1304 GCA_040878585.1 Pirellulales bacterium | reverse complement strand
GCGCCTGCCGAGCAGATACTATGAAGGAACGACCAATGGAACAGCGCGAATCTGAAGGCCCCATCGAAATCGCCCTTGTCGGCGACCTCACTGACAACGAAGCGGAACTGACCGAAAAACTGCTCGGCGTCGAGCCGGGCGGAGAATGCACAATCTATTTCGACTCGCCCGGTGGCAGTCCCTATTGCGCCATGTCGCTGATGACGCTGATGCTCGTCCGCGGTCTCAACGCCACGGGCATCATTACCGGCGAGTGTTCGTCCGCGGCGCTGTGGCCGTTCGCCGCCTGCCGCCGCCGGCTGGTAACGCCCTACAGCGTGCTGTTGTTCCACCCGATGAAATGGCAAAGCGAGGAGCACGTGGGACTGGCCGAGGCGGCCGAGTGGGCGCGGCATTTCGCCCATCTGGAGAAAGAGATGGATCTGCTGCTGGCCAAGTTGTTCGGCTGCGGAGAAGAAGAGATCGCCGGTTGGATCAGTCCGGGGCGTTACGTGAGCGGCCCCGAGATGGTCGCCGCCGGCCTGGCAGAGATGCTGCAACTTGAACTGCCACAAACAGCCGGAGTGAACGGCAAGACCAACTCCGCCACGACGACCACAATCCGGCGAGAAACGAAACCAATCGACCGCCGCCCCGAACCGGTCATAGCAAAACCAGACCGCCGCCGCGGCCGGCGGAAGGCTTGAAGCATGAAATGCGAGGAGCATGATTATGGTTTTGCGAACGCCTTCCGTGACTGACAACGTTTTCCAATCACTTAACCGTTGGGCTACCCAGCAAGATGAAAATTTTGTTACCGATTCGTTTGCTTATCTACTGCGATTGTTAGTCCGGAACGATAGGGCGGCTGCCGCGACGATTCTGCAGAAGTTGACAGGCGGATGCTTCGATATCTCACTCCAAACGCTTGCACAAGTGCAAATTGAGACGCAGGTCGCAACCGACCACGGTTATCCTGACATTCGGATCACCTGTGCCGGGCATTGCGCCTTAGTTGAAGTGAAAGTTGAAAGTCCTCCCGACCAATCTCAGTTGGCTCGATATCGCAAAGCACTTGATGAATGCGGCGTCCAGAAAACTTGTCTGGTTCTGCTGACGCGCTATCCGGCAGAACTTGACCCCACTCTGGCGTTGCCAGACCACAAGGTTCGCTGGCTTCAAATTGCCGATTGGCTCCAATCCGAAAACGGCCAGCAAATCGACTCTCCGATCAGCCGGTTCATGACAGAGCAGTTCGTAACTTTTTTACAGCAAAGGGGCATGGCCGTGCGTCAATTGCAACCCGACTTAGCTCCTGGCATTCA
>JBBDLY010000030.1:0-8891 GCA_040878585.1 Pirellulales bacterium | reverse complement strand
TGCCCCCCTCGGCCTCGTGGTCGGCCGCCTTGCCGATGTCGTGCAGCAAGCCGCAGCGCCGGGCGATGGTTCCGTCGTAGCCCAGTTCGTCGGCGATCTCGCCGGCGATGAAGGCGACCTCGATCGAATGCCGCAACACGTTCTGGCTGTAGCTGGTGCGGTACTTCAGGCGTCCCAGCAAGTGGATGATTCGCTCGTGCAGGCCGTGCACACTCACTTCCTGGGCCGACTCCTCGCCTTGCCGCTGGATGTGAATCTCCATTTCCCCTTGGGTTTCCAGCACGATCTCCTCGATCCGTCCCGGATGGATGCGGCCGTCGGCGATCAGCTTATTCATCGACAGGCGGGCGATCTCCCGGCGGACCGGGTCGAAGGCGCTGACAATCACCACGCCCGGCGTGTCGTCGATAATCACGTCGACGCCGGTCGCCTTTTCGATGGTGCGGATGTTGCGCCCCTCACGGCCGATGATGCGCCCCTTCATGTCGTCGTTGGGGATGTCGACCGTGCTGGTGGTCGTCTCGGCCGTGTGCGCCGCCGCATACCGCTGCACGCAGGTCAGCACGACGTCGCGAGCCTTGGACTCGGCCACTTCAGCGATCCGCTTTTCGTGCTTGGCGATCAGCGCGCCCGTTTCGTTGGTCAGTTCCTCGTCGAGCATGTCGAGCAATTGCCGCTTGGCTTCCTCCTTGCCCAGGCCGCTCAACTGGTGCAGGGTCTGCCGTTGCAGGTCGAGGAGTTTACCCAAGTCGTCATTGCGGCGGGTGGTTTCCTCGATCTTTTCAGCCAACTTGCGCTGATTGGTCTCGACCATCCGCTCCTGCTTTTGCAGTTGCTCGGCCTGCTGGTCGAGCAGATCCTGCCGCTTGTCGACCTTGCGTTCGCGCTCGTGGATTTCCTTGCGGAGTTCCGAAAGTTCCTGCTCGACTTGGGTCTTGGTGGCCAGCGCGTTCTCTTTGATCTCGATATCGGCTTCCTTGCGGCGGGCCGTAATCTCCTGCTTGGCCCGCTCGATGATGGCGGTGGCCTCCGACTCGGCGTCCTTGCGGCGCAACCGATCGAGCATCTTCACCGCAAAGGCGCCCAACACCGCCGCCGCCGCGATCAACACAATCGCCAGGTAGACGTTGATTTCCATCGTATGAACTACTCCCGGACTAGGTTCGCGTCGCTAGCGGGGCGGGTACTGGCCCGGCCCGAGCGCCTGCGGGCGTCCGAAGAGTGGCTGGAAGAATAGCGCGAACCGCTTCTGCTCAAATCTGTTGCGAGGCGTCAGTCTCGCCGTCGCCGGAGACCTGCCCGAGAGCAGTATTCCGGCGCTGCGAGTGTCCAACCGCGCCGCTGCGGCGGTCCGTTGGACATGGGCGTCTCGATGTGCGGCAGCGCGCGAACGCGGGCTTCCGCAAGCATCAGGTTTGAGTCATTCCAACCGAGATTCCGCTGCGGCAAGGCAAATCGCCGACGGCGAGACGCGCCCCCGGAGCCATTGCCGTCGCAGCCGCAACCCAGCAGCGACCGGAGTCTCTGCGCCAGGCAGGCGATGACAAATAGAAGCCACTGCATTGGGAACCTCGGTTGGCGATAATTCGCTACGATTTCAACCTAGTTTAACTCTCCGCACAACCACGCTACACTCGGGGTCGCCCCACGTTGCGTACGTTGCTGTTATTCCGCCTGCAACTCCCACGAGGGAAGAAGCAGCGGGTGTTACTCGATTCAGATGCAAACCGCCAATCGCGTTGGATAACACGCCAATCCAGTTCGCGGGGCGTTTGTGTTGTAACCACGTCGCCGCACTTAGCCAGACCCGTATTACCCGACGCCCCCACCGGCGGTGGTAGCATCGTGTGGTGCATGGTATCAGTTTTTAGATAAACTGCAACCAGTTTGTTTGGAGGCGTGAGGCGGGAGGCTTGAGGCTTGAAGCTTGAGGCTAGAGGGACGGTACTCCAGCTTCACTCCTGAACTCTGAAACCTGAAACCTGAACCCTGAACCCTGAAACCTGAAATCCTTCCCCCCCATGCCCCAGCCAGCCTTTGAGCAGCGATTTGCCGCCGCCTGGAATCCGAGCGATTGGCTTGGCGTGCCGGTGGTGGTGGCGGTTTCCGGCGGCGGCGACAGCGTGGCCCTGGCCTGCGCGATGGCGGCGCTACGCGGCCACATTGCCGAACCGCGGCAGCCGTTAGTGCTTGCCCATCTTAACCACGGGCTGCGCGGCAACGCCGCCGAGGAGGACGCCCGCTTCGTGGCCCGGCTGGCGGACGACCTGGGGTTGCCGTGCGAACTGGGCCGCGTCGATCTGCCGGCGCTCGCCCAGCAAGCGGGTGACGGCCTCGAGGCGGCCGCCCGAGCGGCTCGCTACGCGTTCTTCGAGCAAGTAGCCGAGCGTTACTCGGCCCGCTACGTGGCGACCGCCCACACACGAGACGACCAGGTCGAGACGATTCTGCATCGCATCGTCCGCGGCACGGGACTGCGGGGGCTGGCGGGAATGCCGCGGGCGCGCAGCTTGAACTCGGCGGTAACGCTGATACGTCCGCTGCTGGCCGTTCGTCGCGACGAGCTGCGGGCGTATCTGCAGGCGATCCAGCAAGCATTCCGTCACGACGCCACCAACGACGACGCCCGTTTCACCCGCAACCGACTGCGCAACGAGCTACTGCCGTTGCTGCGTCGGGATTACAACGAACGGGTCGACGAGGCTCTGTGGCGGCTGGGCGAGATGAGTTCGGAAGCCGGCGAACTGGTGGAACGGCAATTGGCCGATTGGAGACAAACCCTGGAAATCGAGGTTACGGGCAATACAGTCAGCTTGACTTGCGATGCCTTGCGTCGGCAATCGCCGTACTTGGTTCGCGAACTGCTGCGTCTACTGTGGCAAGAGCAGGGCTGGCCGGAGCAGGCGATGGGGCACGCCCAATGGGAGGCCCTAGCCCGGCTGGCGCTGAGCGAAGAGGCAGACACCCAGACGCTGCCGGGCGGCATCCGGGCGCAAAAAAAGGGCGGGCAGCTTGTGCTTACCCGCCCTTCAGTTGATTGAACCGCGTTATGCTTCGCGTCCACCGATTTCGGGTTTGGCAATCGTCTCATCCGCGCCGTCGACAGGATGCTCGACGCCGCTAAGTTCGACTGCTTTGTAGCCGCCCTTACTCTGGAAGTAGAAGAACATAATTATGTAGCAGACAAGCATGAAGGTGGGGAACAGGGCGATTCTTGCCAAGGCATTGAATTGCCCCGCCGTTTCCGCCATGCGTAAGGCTTGCCTACCCTCGTCCGTCGTGACAAGACTGGTCTGTTGCGGATCAATTGCTTGATAGGGAATGCCAAACTGAGTTGTATCCTTAAGAACCTGCTCGGCAACCTCGGGAGCGTTTTGCCGTAGGACGCTACTGGCGGTATTTTCCTGAATCGCCCCAATCAGTGGGAATCCAATCACTCCAACCGCAATCATGCCGATACCTGCGATGGCGTTGAGTGTCAGTGCACCCCCCTTCGGGCATTGCTCGGCCGTCACGCCGAGCATGGTTGGCCAGAAGAAGGTCTTGCCAACACCGTACAGGGTGGCTGCGGCGAAAATGACGAACAGCCCCGAAGCGCCGGTCATCGACAAGGCAAACAACCCGGCAATTGCCAGAACAGAACTGATGATTAGCAAGCCGATGGGCGAGAATCGGTGGACGATCGGTCCCGCGAAGAATCGTAGCACCATCATGATCGCCGAAGTGTAGATCAAAACCCAGCCAGCGTTGTAGCCGGCATTCTTCATCGGTTCTACCATCAATCCGCTGATCCAGCCGTCCGTGCCGAGTTCGGTTGTCGCCAGAGGCATCATGATAATGATCAGAAAGGCCATTAACGGTCGGCCGGCACTCTGGGTATATGCGCCGAAGCCGATCGTGACCAGCGCGGTGAGCACGCCCACCACGCTGTACTTAATCATGTTGACCGAATCGGCCTCGATGTTGAACCAGGCGCCCCACGGTATGATGTCGCCAAGTTGCAGGAAGATCAGGCCGAAGCCTACGAACGCGCCAAATGCGCCAAATTCGGAAAGCATTTCGCGATAGGTGACGCCGGCTTGCTGACGTTCGCTGAGTGGAAACTTCGCGTTTATGAGCATCACTAGGAAGACCACTGCGGGAATCGCGATCACGCCGAGCACGTAGAGCCAATTGCCCTCCCTTGCGACATCGGCCATGGCGATGGTGATAATGCCCGCAACCACCAAACCGCCCGGCCAACCGGCGTGCAAGATGTTCAGCCACTTTGTTTTCTCCTTGCTGAACATGGTTGCCACAACTGGGTTGATGAACGCTTCGACCGTGCCATTGCCCAGGCCAAGAATCACGCTGCCCCAATAAAGCAGGTGGTAGCCCTTGAGTTGGGCCGCGGCCAGCGCCTCGCCCTCGACGCCTTGGATGGCGTTGTAAGCCAGCACCGCCATTACCATGTAGACGGCGTAGCAGACAAAGGAGAACAGCATCGCAATGCGATAGCCAATTCGGTCGATGATCAAACTGAATAGGATGATCGAAATCGCAAACGGCCAGACGCCTGCGCCCTTCAATACGCCAACCGTTCCTTTTTCGATGGCGAAATCGGTCGGAAATCGCACGTCGCATAAGTACATGCGAGTGAAGAACGCAAAGCTAGTTGTGATCAGGGCAATGAAGCAGCCCCAGAAAACGATTTTGTCATTCTTGTCGTTCATCGACAGCAGTCTCCGGCTCAGGGTGGAAGTTGGGAAATTACCGGAAATTGGATTCGCATGATCTTATGCGACCAGCCCGGTTTCTGTGACGTTCTGACGGTAAGGAACTCCGTGGAAAAATCCAAGAAATCGAGTATACAGACTTGCTAGCGGAAGTAAACCAAAAGCTGGCAATCGGTTCTGACTTTTCATAAAAAACTGCTTGCGCAATATCCGCGAGCGGTTGATTCTACTTGAATTGCCCACCTTTTGCAGACCTCCCCGCGATGCTGCTCTGCAAGCAAGTAGCCCTCGAGCGGCTGTTTTCCAGGTGGATGCCTCCCGGCTACGTTTGCCCTGGCTATCCCCCCGATGCCGCCGCGATTCGTCTTGACCCTGTTGACGTAACCTCCTTACTATCCCGGACCTTGCAGAATTACGTTTTCCTTGACGGCCCATCCGCAATGATGCGATCGCGATCACTGATCTGGCTGTTCGCACTCGTTCTGGTGGTGGCCGCCGCAAGCCGAATCGCCGTGGGCGTATGGTGGCAGGCTCGACTTCCACAAGACACGATCTTCTTTTTTGGCGACAGTCACAGTTACTGGTCGCTGGCGCGGGCGATTGCGCTGGGCGAGCCATACATCTACGGCGAGTTGCGGGTGTTTCGCTCACCCGGGGTACCACTCCTTTTGTCGCCGCTGTTCTGGCTGGCCGGCGGCGACGTCGCGCCGCTGTGGGGCCGGGGCGTCGTGGCGCTGGCCGGCACGGCGAGCGTGGCGGCGACGTTTCTGCTGGGGCGCGTGCTGTTCAACGCCCGCGTTGGACTTGCCGCCGCCGCGATCATGGCGGTTTATCCGACCAATGTGTTTCTCGGCGGCATGGTGCTCAGCGAGGCGCCGTTCGCCGCGGCGATGGTGCTACAACTGGCGTGTTGGATCGCCGCCTGGCAGCGGCGCACCGAGTTAAGGGCCTCCTTGCCGTGGGCGGCTGCGGCCGGAGTCTCGGCCGCGGCGGCGACGTTGATTCGTCCGAGTTGGCTGTTGTTCTTGCCGTTGGCGCTGCTGCTCTCGCTGCTGCTGTGCGGCGAACGGAGACGGCACGTGCAAATCGGCGCGCTGGTCCTGGCTGCCTTCATCGTGACGATGACGCCGTGGTGGGTCCGCAATTTTCAGGTGACCGGCCGTTTCGTACCGACCACGCTGCAAGTCGGCGCGAGTCTGTACGACGGGCTGCACCCAGCGGCCGACGGCGGCAGCGACATGGAGTTTGTCGAGCCGCTGACGGAATCCTACCGCACGGACTGGAACAAGCTGCCCGCGCCGCGGCCGGAGTGGGAGGTCTATCTCGACGGCCGCTTTCGTCGCGACGCCGTGACCTGGGCCAGGCAGCATCCGCGGCGGGCGGTCGAACTGGCCGGCGTGAAGTTTCTACGGACCTGGAACGTGTGGCCCAATGCCGACGAGTTCGGCGCCACCTGGATGCGGTTGCTGCTGTTTGCGACCTACACGCCGCTGATGATTCTGGCGCTGCTGGGCGTTTGGCGGTTCCGTCGACTCGGCTGGCCGGTGCTGCTGTGCTGCCTGCCGGCCGTTTACGCGGCGCTGCTGCATGTTGTTTTTGTCGGTTCGATTCGCTATCGGGAACCGGCCTTGATGCCGCTGGCCGTGCTGGCGGCGGCGTGGCTGATGTCGCATTTTGGCGGAAAGGATGCGCGCCATTTTTCCGCGAATGATTAACCGTTGTTGGTTTTGCTTCAAATGGGGCGCGGCGGCGTTGATCGTGGCGGCCGTGGGCGGCTTTCTGTACATCCGCTACACGGTCGACGACGAGATCCGCCGCCACGTGGAAGAGCTAATCGCCGCCCACTATACCGATCTCGACGTCAGCCTCCGCTCCGCCGAGCTTGTGCAAGGCGAGGGCATCGTGGTCCGCGGCCTGTCGCTGGTCGAACGGGGCGCTGAAGGGCCGCAATCGGAACTGGCCTATTTCGAGGAAATCTTCTTCGCGTCGCGGACCGACTTGGAAGACCTGCTCACCGGCCGGATCGGAGTGACCCACATCACCGTCCGCCGTCCCGTGTTTCGCGCAACGCGCCGGCTCGATGGCTGCTGGAGTCTCGAAAAGCTGCTGCCGCTGCCGGACTTCGGCGAGGAACAGGCCGAAGCCGCCATCGAGAACGGCACCATCGAAGTGTTCGATCCCTCGCGGGAGAATGCCTCCACTTTTTTGCTGCGCGATATCAATGTGGCCGTCACTCCGACCAGGCGGCAACTGCCCGACGGTTCCACCGAGGTCGTTCCAGAGTTCGAAGGCTCGCTGTCGGCGGACTACGTGCAACGGGTCGAGTTCCGCGGCTGGCACGACCCGAAGGCGAATCGCTTTTCATTGGGAGGGCGCGTGCAGAACCTGGCGGTTTCGTCCGACTTGCGCGACGCCTTGCCGGGCGACTTGGCACGGCGAATGCGCGTACTCGGGTCGCTGCGGGGGCAAGTCGATTTCGATTTCCGAGTAGGGCACGAACCGTCGGCGGCGCAGCCGTGGCAGTTTGTTGTCGCCGGACAACTGCTGCGCGGCCGGGTGGACGACCCGCGGATTCCTTACCCGATCACCGACATTCAGACTTCCTTCACCGCCGAGGCCGCCGGGCTGGCGATCGCAGGGCTGACCGCCCGCAGCGGACGCACGACGCTCCGCATGAACGTCTCTACCGAAGGCTACGACGAGTCGAGTCCCAAGGTCGTCGAAGTGGAAACCCAGCGGCTGGTGCTCGACCGTCAATTGGCCGACGTGCTGCCGCCGAGCCTTCAGCAACAATGGTACAAATTCTTGCCAACCGGCGAAGTCAACGCCGCGGCCAAGCTCGTCTTCGACGGCCAACGGTGGCGCAGCGAGCTGCTGGTCGATTGTCTCGACGTCTCTTTCTCGCACCACCAGTTTCCCTATCGCGTGGAGCGGGGAACCGGCACGATCGAGGCGGCCGACGGCCGTGTCCGCGTGCAAATGACCGCCTTCGCCGATACCCGGCCGGTGGCGTTCGAGGCCGACATGCAAGGCGAAGGGGACGAAGCGGTGGGGCGTCTCACGGTCCGCGTCGAGCAGTTGCCGCTCAACGAGAAGCTGTTCGGTGCGCTGCCCAGCGATTCGCAACGGATCGTGCGGGACTTCAATCCCCGCGGCACGTTCGACGCCTACCTGCACCTCCATCGCGACCGTCCGCACGAGCCGATCCACCGCCGCATGGTCATCCGACTGAACGGCGTCGCAGTTGAGTACGAACATTTCCCTTATCCGATCCATTCGATTACCGGCACGATCGACAACTACGACGAGCGCTGGTCGTTCTTGAATCTACAGGGGGTCAACAATACCGGCGTCATCGCCTGCGAGGGGCATTCCGAGCCGATGCAAGATGGCCACGAGTTGCGGCTGCGGTTCACCGGCGCAGGTGTGCCGTTGGAACAGGAGATGCGCGACGCCTTGCCCGCCAAGACGCAAGCCGCCTGGAACATGCTGCGGCCGTCCGGCGCACTCGACTTTGCCAGCGAGATTAATTTTCTCTCAGCAACCAAGCAGTTGAGCGTGGACGTGGCGCTCGATCTCGACGGCGA
Source organism: Pirellulales bacterium (assembly GCA_040878585.1). Lineage (GTDB taxonomy): Bacteria > Planctomycetota > Planctomycetia > Pirellulales > UBA7805 > JBBDLY01. The sequence continues at coordinate 589 of JBBDLY010000030.1, read as the reverse complement.
GAGCGTGTCGATCGAGCCGACCGTGTTTCCGTATCGTCTGGAGCATCTCCGCGGCAAGGTTCGCTATCGCGACGGCCTGGTGGAGTTCCACGGCCTCAAGGCGTTGCACGACCGCACGATGGTCACCTCCGACGGTCAATGCGCCTTCCTTCCCGACGGCGGTTGGGACTTTCGCGTCTCGAACCTGCACGTCGACCGGCTGCGGGCCGACCGCGACCTGATCGCGGCCTTGCCGCGGGGGATGAGCCGGGCGCTCAATAAACTCGATTTAGACGGGCCGTTCAACCTGTCCGGCTGGTTCGGCGTGGCACACTCGGGACGCGACGGCGATGCGACCACCGCCCGCTGGGACGTGCGGCTGAACACCATGCAAGGCCGCATGCAGCCCGGACTGGAACTGCGCGACATCAACGGCGGCATCCGACTGAGCGGCGGCTGGGACGGAACGAACCTGGCCACTCGCGGCTGGCTCGAGCTCGATTCCGTCTCGTTCAAGGATCTGCATTTCACGCAGGTCCGCGGACCCCTTTGGATTACCAATCAGGAGGTGCTGTTCGGCGCGTGGGCGACCACGCCTGTTGCGGGCGAG
>JBBDLY010000029.1:0-1589 GCA_040878585.1 Pirellulales bacterium | reverse complement strand
ACGGGAGTCGGCTAAAGCCGACAATCGGAAGTCGACTCACACGAGTCACTTGCCACTTAAATAAGCTCCCGCTTCGACAGTAACTCCATAATCCGATCGGCCGCCTCGCTCGGCGAAAGCTTGTCGGTGGGCAGCGTCAGGTCGGGGTTGGCTGGCACTTCGTAGTCGGCCGTGACGCCTGGGAAGTTGGGGATGTCGCCGCTATCGGCCTTGGCGTACATCTCGGCGGCAGACTCGCGGGTGCGGCAGTATGCGACCGGCGCCGAGAGATAGATTTCCAGGTAGCGATCTTCGCCGACCCGCTGCCGCACCTTCTGCCGCACCTCTTCGCTCGGCGCCAAAAACGGGGCGATGCAGATCAGCCCGGCGTCGTTCATCAGTCGGGCGACTTCCGCTCCACGGCGAAGGTTTTCACTGCGTTCCTCGGACGAGAAGCCGAGATCCTTGCTCAGACCCAGTCGCATCGTCTGCCCGGCCAGGACCGTGACCGCGCGGCCTTCGTCGAATAGCTTCCGCTCCAGCGCCTCGGCCACGTCCGCCTTGTGCGAGCCGGTCAGGCCGGTCAGTACGATGGTGACCGGCTGCTGCCCGAAACGGCGCGCGCGCTGGTCGACCGTCACCGAACTCCGTTCGCCGTGGATGTCCTCGCTGGCCGGGGCGGAATCCCACAAATCCCCCTCGGTCGCGGCCGCGGTGTCAAGAATCATTGCCGCGCCGACGGTGGCGTTGCTGATGCGGTCGATGATAATCATCGAACCGGTGCCGCGGTTCTGCTTGTAGGCGTCGTAGGCAATCGGCTCGGTCAGCTCAATCGCGCAGCGGCCAATCTCATTCAACTCCAGCGTCGAGGCGTCGCTGCGATGCATGGTGTTCACATCCACCTGGTACCGCATCGTCGAAATACGCCCGGTGACCTGCTTGGTGGTCTGCTTGAACAGATACTCCTTGCCGGGCACCAGCGGCTGGTCGCTCATCCAGACGATCATCGCATCGAATTTCTTGCCCACTTTCGGCACGTTGCCGCTGCGGACGATCATGTCGCCGCGGCTGACGTCGATCTCATCCTCCAGCGTCAGCGTGACCGCCAGCGGCGTGAAGGCTTCTTCCAGTTCGCCTTCATACGTAACGATCGATTTGATGCGGCTGGTCTTGCGCGAAGGGAGCACCGTGATCTCATCGCCAGTGCGAACCACGCCCGAGGCGATCGTGCCGCAGTAGCCGCGGAAGTTGAGGTTTGGCCGGTTCACGAACTGCACCGGGTAGCGGAAATCCTGCAAGTTGCGGTCGCTGGCGATGTAGACGTTTTCCAGCAGATGCATCAGCGTGGGGCCTTCGTACCACGGCATGTTCTCGCCCCCTTTCACCACATTGTCACCCAGCAGGGCCGACATGGGGATGAAATGGACGTCGTCGCTGCTCATCCGGGCGGCGAAGTTGGTGTAGTCGCTTTTGATCTGGTCATAAACGTCAGCCGACCAATCAACCAGGTCCATCTTGTTGATCGCCACGATCACATGCTTGATGCCCAGCAGCGACACGATAAAGCTATGCCGTTTGGTCTGCGTGACCACGCCGTGCCGGGCGTCGAC
>JBBDLY010000028.1:0-8904 GCA_040878585.1 Pirellulales bacterium | reverse complement strand
TCGCCATCATTGAAGTTGTCAACTTGTTCGCAAGATCGAAATTGGAACTACTGATCTTAGTTTAGTGCCTTTCCCGCAGTTTGCCGAGCCTTACGGCCCGATCTGCCGACTCCCACGCCGACTGCACTTCTATTGGGCCCGATTGTGCGGATTCCGCAGACGTTGCCGCTTGTGACGCTAACCATTGCGATCCAAGGCGGTTACGGCGCCGCGTAAGGCTGTCTCTTGGTTGACAGTGGTGAGGGGTCGGTTAGGATGAAATTGTCCGGCGCTATCCCTCTTTTCCAGCAAGTTTGCCCATCCGCCGCGGTCGGTCTAGCGGTCGTTTCGAGAGAACAAGTATGAGAAGACTGAATATCAAATTCCTCGGCATTCTACTCGTATCGACGCTCGTGGTGGTGGTGGGAGTGCATCTGCTGCACGGCTACAACGTCGACAAGACGACACGGCTGCTATTGGTCAGCGCCGAGGATGCGGTCAAAGAGGGAAAGACCCAACGGGCGATTCAACTCTACATGACCTACGATAAGCAAAGCGGCGAGGGGGATACCGCCGGCATCCGCAATGCCGCGCAGCTCGCGCTGGAGCAAGCCAAAACACCCTCCGCCACAACCCGCGAATTGGTGCAGGCGTACCACTTCATGGAAGAGGCGCTCCGCAAGGAACCGGAAAACAATGAGCTGCGGCGCGAGTTCGTGGAACTGCTGATGAGCGACGCACGATTCGGCAAGGATCGCATGGGGACGGCGCTGGTCGAGTTGCAGAAGTTGCGAGACGATGGAGGCGACGACCCCGATTTGCTGTTCATGCTGGCCCGCGCGAACGAATCGCTCGGCCACGAACCCGAAGCGGTCGAGGCGCTCAGCCGGTTAACTGGTTTCGACGAGCCGGCCGGCAAATTCGGCGGCGTGGCCCCCTTGGCGGCGGACAATCTGGAAGCGTACGTGCTGCTCGCCCAGATCATGCATCAGCGTCGCGCCAAGCCGCTGTTGGCCGATATGATCGTCGATCGCATGGTCTCGACCAACAACAACAACGGCATGGCTTATGTGTTGCGTGGGCGGTACAAGCGAGCGTTCAACGAGCGAGGCGGTCGGGCGGAGCGAGAGCAGCGCTTGGAGGACGCGAATGCCGACATCAAAATGGCCTATCAAAAAAGCCCCGCCGAGGCTGAGGTGATTCTGGAAGCGGCGCAACTCGCGCTCCGCGAACAGGACAACGATCGGGCGGTCGAAATGCTTCAGGGCGGCATGACCATCCATCCAGACGATCCGCGGTTCATTCAACAATTGGCGTTGGCCACGCGAATGGCCGGCCGCGGGGACGAAGCAATCGCCTTCGCCCAGCAGGGGCTTGAGGAACAGCCGGAGAACCAATCGCTGCTGATTTTGCTGTACGAACTGCAGCTCGATTTGCAAAAGCTTGCCGGCGCCCAGCAGTCGGTCGACAAGATGAAGGAACTGGAGTTTCCCAACGAGATCGTTGCGGTCAATCAAGCGCGGCTCGATCTACGAACCGGCAAGACGCGGCAAGCGGCCCAAGCGCTGGAACGCGGCAGATCGCAAGTAGACCGCAACCCTTTTTATCGCCGTGCGATCGATCAAGATCTCGGCCTGGCTTATCGGCAGCTCGGCCAGCCCGACATGCAGTTGGAAGCGTTTTCGCGCTGGCTGCAATACGAGCCGTCGTCGCAGCCCGCCCTTCGCGGCCGAGCCGAGGCGTTGCAGCGGCTTGGACAGGTAGACGAAGCGATGGCCGCGATTCAGACGCTCGGTCGCGAAATGGGCAGCGAGGCGTTCACCGCCGACCAGCAACTCACCGCGGCGATGTTGCGACTGGCCAAGATCAAGCAAGCTCGCGAGCCAAACGACAAGCGATGGGAACGAATGGTCGAGACGCTCTCTGGAGCAGTCCGCAAGAGCGTCGAGGGAGACGCCCAGCGGTCGCAACTCGCGCAGATTGGCGAGTTGCTCGCGGCGGGCAAGGTGGATGAGGCGATCGAGAAATTAGAACAGTTGATTGCGGCCAACCCCGAGAATCTCGCGTTGCGGCTCAATCTAATCCGCTTGCACGGCGCCCGCGACGGCGCCGCCGCCGGTTTGCAAACCTTGCGAGCGGCGAAAACCGAGTTGGGAGACTCGCCGCAGATTCGACTCTTGGAAGTGCTGTTGCTGATGGAATCGAACGATCCCGATGCAGACGCCCAAGTCGAGCAATTGGCCCAAGACCTCGACGGCTTTTCGCCCGCGGAGCGGCGGCAGTTGCTCTCTCAATTGGGATTGATTTTTTGGACGAAGAAAAACGCCCCTCAGCGGGCGCGGGAATTCTGGGAAGCGGCCAAGCAATTGGAGCCGGATGACCCGCGGATGTACCAAAGCCTGTTCACTCTGGCTCGCCGCACGCAAGACAACGAGGCGGCCCGGGCCGCCGTGGCGGAGATGAAGGAGCGGTTCGGCGAGGAATCGAGCGTCTATCTGGCCGCCCAAGCGCAACTGTTAATCGACGGCGTGGAGCAGAACGCCGACTCAGCGGGCGATTTGGAGCAAGCGCGGCGACTGGCTGCGGAGGCCCGCAAGCAACGCCCCAATTGGCACGAACCGCTGCAATTGCTGGGGCATGTCGAGCGGCTCAGCGGCAACCCGACCGCCGCGGTGACGCATTATCTGGAAGCGCTAGACAGCGGGCCGGCCGACGCGGAGACCATCCGCCGCACCTCGATCCTGTTGATGCAGTTGAATCGTTTTCAGGAAAGCCGCGAGGTGCTCAACCGACTTGGCAGCGACGACAACGAGCAAACGCAGCGACTCAAACTGTACAGCGACGTACAGACCGGCAACACGCAGGAGGCGCTCGCGATGCTGGCGAAGGTCGCGCCGGAAGATTCCACCGACGCCAACGATTGGCTGTGGCGGGGGCAGATCCTCAAGCAACTCCAGAAGAACGAAGAAGCTGAACAGGCGTTTCGCCGCGCCGTGGAACTGTCGCCCGAAGCGCCGGCCAACTGGAACGCCCTGGTCGAACATCTGGTGGCCACCGATCAGCGCGAAGAGGCGGAGCAATTGACGCGGGAGGCGGAACTTCGCCTGCCCGAGGATGCTTCGACGCGGTTGTTAGCCTCCTGCTACGCCATGCTGGGCAACAACGAGCAGGCCGAACACTATCTGCAAAAAGCACTCGACCAAGAGCCGGAAGATCTGGCCTTGCGGCGTTCGTTCGCTACATTCCTGTTGCAAACGAATCAAGCCGCCAAAGCGAGGGACGCCCTGGCCGACCTCGCAAGCCGGGAACAGGTCGAGCGGGTCAACCAGCCGCACGTACATTGGGCGCGGCGTGCCTTGGCCAACTTGACGTCGCTGGGGGGCGATTACGGGCAATTCCGGCAAGCGGTCCGCATGATCGAGAACAATGCAACCGACGGAAAATTGGCCGACGACGACCTCCGCGTCCTAGCGGCCATGCACGGTCGCCGAACCGAGCCGGCCTCGACCCGTCAAGCACTGGCGCTGCTGGGCCGCGTGGAGGCGAACCAAGAACTCGCGCCGGAGGAACAGTTGCTGAAGGCCCGCATGCTCGACCGGACCGGCCAATGGTTCGAGGCCCGCGAGATCATGACGAAGCTGGTATCGACCAAACCCTCGCCCCAAGCGCTGCTGGTCTTCTCGCGGATGCTGATCGATCACGAATCGCCCCGGCAAGCAGCCACTTGGGTCAATCGGCTCGCCCAGCAGAATCCCGAGGCGTTGGAAGTGGTGCAGATGAAGGCGGAAATCTACATCAAAATGAATCGCGTGGAGAAAGCGGTCGAGGAACTCGACAATTGGATCACGGCCGGCGCCAACAAGGAACAGCAGGCGGCCCGCGCTCGCGTGGCGGCCAGTTTGTTGGAACAACACGACGAGCACCTGCAAGCCCGCAAGATGTTTGAGCGGCTGGTGGCCTTGCAACCGGCCGCCGAACTGGAACTGCTGGCGTTTGCCGCCCGGACTGGCAACATCGCGGCGGCGTTCGACAAGCTCGATTCGCGGCTCGACGCACAAACGGCCATCCCGCTCTGCCGACTCGGCGTGACCGTGCTGCGGGAACGGCCTGGCGACATTCAGCCGGCGGAGCGGGAGCGCATCGCCGATTGGTTTGAACGGAGCCGGCAGCTTTTGCCTGGTTCTCTGGCGCTGGAATTCGAGTGGGCCAGCTACAACGACGTCATTCACGATCATGACGAAACAATCGCGACCTATCGCCGGTTGCTGGAATCGGATCTCGGCGACGTGCAACGTGGCATGGTTGCGAACAATCTGGCTTTCAAGTTGGCCCTGCAAGGCAAGGCGCTGGCCGAAGCGCTGCAACTGGTGAACAAGGCGATCGACACGCTCGGCCCGAGCACGGCACTGCTCGACACCCGCGGCATGGTTTACCTGCAGATGCACCGCGACGACGACGCCCTCCGCGATTTTCAGGATGCGACCAGCACGTCGCCCATCAGCGGCGATCTACTGTTCCACTTGGCCCTTGCCCAGCAGGCGAAGGCGGATCCCGCCGCGGCCTACGAGGCGATGGAGAAGGCGCGGATGAACGGATTCGATCCACTCAAGCTGGATCCGCTCAGTCGTCCGATGCACGATCGGCTGATGGACTGGCTCCGCCGCTAGTGGGACCACGTCGCAACGATCGCTACGACGTCAAGACTTTGAAACACGATATTCAATAAACGAAACGATTTTAAGAGGCGGCAGCTTCCGTCGTATTGACGCAACATGCATGACAGTAATAAGTTAAGCGTGATTGACTGCCATTTACAGGTAGTGGCGCAAGAACTGCATTCATCGAATTGAATTGGCCCAACGCTGGCGAGGTCATGAACAACTGGGATTGGCAATCATGAAAAAAGCACTCGCGAACTTTCTTACCCCACGCCCCAAATTGCGTCGACGCGGTATGTTGACGCTGGAGTGGATTCTGCTTCTGACGGTCGTGGTGATCGGCGTCATCGGAGGACTCGCCGCCGTCCGCGATGCGATTCTCGACGAACTGCACGATTTGCAGCAGATCATCATGAATCTGAATCCGTAGTCGCCCCAAAAGCACGCTGCCAGCAAGGTTGACCCGTAGCATGCAGAGCGGGTTAATCATCCTTGGCGATACGGCCGAGACCATGGATGCGCCGTATCCCTTCTACGATTCCGGTGATCGTGCGCCGGGAGTAAATCCGCGACGAATCCAATCGCGTCCCGGCGCGTCGCCCCTGCCCAGCCGGCCGCTCAATCAGCGCCGTTCGTCGTAACGCATTACCAGAATATGGTTTACCGTGCCGTCACGATTATTCTCGCGTGGCTTGGTACGGATTCTCGCGCCAATCCCCACTATTACAAATAGATGAGCGTTCCTGTTGCGGAAATATCCCCTCTCCCCTGCGCGAGAATCGAGCCATGCGACTGACCCTGCGAAACATGCTGGGCTATCTGAACGACATCCTCGAACCGGAGGATCGTTCCGATCTGGGCAAGCGGATTGACGAGAGCGACTACGCCAAGCAACTCCTGCATCGCACCCAGGAGGTGACCCGACGGGTACGGCTGGCCTCACCACCGGTGATTGGGCAAGGTTCTTCGCACGACGCCAACACGGTCGCCGAGTATCTCGACCACGTGCTACCGACCGGACAAGTGCAGGACTTTGAGAATCGCTGCCTGGAATCAGACGTCTACCTGGGCGAGGTGGCCAGTTGCCACTATATCTTGACCAAGGTGCTCAGCGAACCGGCGCACGTCGATCCAGCGCTAAAGACCGAGTTCTACCGGCTAATCGAGGATCCTTCCAAGCCGATTGCACACGTCCATGCCGCGCATGCGGCCGAAACGCCCACCAACGGCGAGCGCCGCAAGCCGGAAGTCCCCGCGTATCTGCGAGAGGGCCGCGGGTCGAAGGTCTGGCTGATGGCGGCCACGGTGCTGCTGGCGGCGATGATCGCCGGCGGCGTGCTGTTCGCGATGGGACCGCTCAATAGTGAGCATCCGATCGCGCAGCTATTCGTCAGCGAACCGGCCGAGCCGCCCACCGACGCGCCCGACGGTCCCGAGGCGACGACCCCGCCCGATATTGAGCTTGGCGATCCGGCCGACGCGACTCCTCCGCCGACAGGCGCCGAGGAACAGGCCGACCCGGCCGAAGAACCGGAACTAGAACAGCCTACCGGTGTTACGCCTGGCGAGGAACCACCGATCGAACCGACCCCGCCGGACGATGCGCCGTTGGAACCAACGCCCCCGGTGGACGACGCGGCTGATGATCACGGCGACGAGGACCAGGCGCCCGACGCGTTGCCCTCCGACGCGTTGCCCTCCGACGCGTTGCCCTCCGACACCGCGCCGGGCGAGGAAGCGCCGGGGCTGGTGCTGCCCGATCCGCCGGGCGATCAGATCGCTCGGGTCGACCCGCCGGGCGATGCGACTCCACCCACCGAACCGCCGCCGGTCAAGCCCACGCCCGCCGACAACGACCCGGTCGCAGCGCCGGCGCCGACCGTGCCGGTCCCGATCGGTCGTCTGCTGTCGACCGACGAAGTGTTGCTGCGGTATAGCGCCGCAACCGACAACTACGAACTGCTGCCGGGCCGCGCGGTACTCAATACCGGAGACGAACTACTGGTGCTGCCGACCTTCCGGCCAATGATCACAGTCGCCGGCGTGACGATGGAACTGGACGGCGGCACGCGGATCAAGCTTGAGTCGCTCGACGAGAACGAGAATCCCGAAGTCGCCGTGCTGTACGGCCGTGCGATCTTGATGACCGTCGGCCGCGCGGATGCTTCGATCAAGTTGATTCTGGGTGATCAGTCGGGCGTGTTGCGTTTCGGCGACGCCGATTCGAGGGCGGCGATCGAAGTCCGTCCTTGGCGTCCATTGGGGAGCGATCCCCGCACCACGCCGGCGTCCTACGCAGTCGATCTGTACGCCGCCAGCGGCGACTTGAGATGGGAGCAACTGGCGGCCCCCCTGCCGTTGCGCGCCCCGCATCGGCAGAATCTCTCGCCCCATCCGGACGACAATGCGGAGCAGGCCACGCGGATCCCGGCCTGGATCGCGGCACGTCAGGTATCGGCCCTGGATCGCCGCGCCATGCCGGTCGTCGAGCAGACGTTGCGGGCCGACGCCAATCCGCGGCCCGGTGCCCCCCCGACGGATGTTCGCCTGCGACTGATCGAACTGACCAACATCCGCAAGACGGAGGTCCGTTCGCTGGCATTTCGCAGTTGCGCGCTGATCGGCGCCTATACCCCGTTGGTGAAGGCGTTCGACGACGTCGACCACAAGGCAAACTGGGACGTGGCGGGCTACGCGCTGCGCGACGCGCTGCTCAGCGACCGCCGAGCGGCGGACGAAGTGCTGGCCGCCTTGGAGCGGTTCTACCCGGAACACGCCGAGCGACTGTACCGCATGCTGTGGGGCTACAGTCCGTCCGGCTTGACCGACCGGGGCGAGGCGAAAACGTTGGTGGAACTGCTCAATCATCCCGAACTGGAGTTTCGCGTGCTGGCCTTCTGGAATCTGCACGACATTACCGGTATGCGGCTCTATTACCAGCCGGAAGCCCGACAGGCGGAACGCGAATCGGCGATTCTGCAATGGGAGAAGCGGCTCAGCAGCGGTGAAATCCTGCCGACGCATCAGCGTCGAGCGGAACCATAGTAGTCCGAGTTAACCCAGCACCGCCTCGGCGCCGTCCCACACCTGCGGCAAAAACTTTTCGTTGATTCGCTCGCGCGCCATTGCCTTTTGGCGGTCGCTCATGAAGTGCCGGCCAACGATCGCTTCCAGAATCATGTCGTCGCTCTTGAACAACTTGCTCAGCGCCCAGGGACCGCTCAGCAAGAACGCGTTCACGGCGCGGAGCCGTTGCGAGCCGTCGTTGTTTTCGATGTCGATCTCGATCACCACAAACGCGCCCATCGTCGGCACCTGGGCGGGAATCGTCGACGCCCGCACAAAGCCGTGCTTGACCTTCACCATCCAGCCGCGACCGTCGTTCTCCCAGTGGGCGATCACTTCCTTACTGTTGCAGATCAGGTAGTGATTGTAGCGCCCCAAATGGGCCGGCGGTTTGAGCGACAGCCCATCGCGCGGCGCGTCCTGCACCACTGCGGCGGCCGGTTCCGAGTGGTCGACGGCGAGACCGGCCGGTTGTTCCACGGCGAGCGGTTGCCTGCTCGACCCGTCGCCGCCGATCGCGTCGGCCAGCTTGGGCATGCGAACGACCGCCTGACAACGGCTGCAATGCCCTAGCACTTCGGCCCATTGCTCATCGAGCCGCAACTTAGCCCCGCACCTTCCACAAACGGCAATACCCACGATTGGCCCCCTGGGCAGCATGGAGTGAGTCGACTGCCCTAGCCTGATTCTAACTCTCGTGGGCGGTGTAAAGCAAAACTTTTTCGAAAGAATTGCCTGCTCCACCTACTTTCCAGGTTGCATCGCCACGGCCGCGGATATCGGATGATCGCGGAAGTGCAGAGAACGCCGCTGCCAGGACACCAGCGACGGCTATCAGAAGACTTTGAAACCACTGGGCATCCAATGCTCGATGAGCCGCACGGGCGACCACTACGACAACGCCGTGACCGAAGGATCCTCTGGTCGCTGAAGCACGAGTGGACCAACCACGAGCAATTCGCCGATCTTGATTCAGCGCGGCTGAGTGTATTCAAGTACATCGAAACCTTTTACAATACCGAGCGGACACCGACGCCCCGGTCCAAGCGGCGTAGAACACTCGCCCCGCCACTGTCTGGAAGTCGTGGGCTGTCGCAATATGGAGATAATGCAGCAAGAGGTATAACCATGAAAAGAACAATCCTCGCTGGTGTTGCGGTAACATTTCTCATGCTCAACGCTCAATGCTCCTCAAGTCCTA
>JBBDLY010000027.1:0-8905 GCA_040878585.1 Pirellulales bacterium | reverse complement strand
ATCCGCGCGGGGCGGCTCAATCGAGCTGCTTGCCGTAACCATCCGTCGCCGCGCCCTTATCGTCGAGCTTGCCGGTCGCCCACAATATGCCGCGTGCGAGCGTATCAAGATAGACGTCTTCCTGCATCGTCTCGTTGTGGTGGCCGATCGTGGTGCCGAAGACCCGCGCCTTGCCGAATTCGTGAACCCAGTAGCAAAGGTGCGCCGACTCCTCGGTGGCAACGCCCATCGCCAGCGGAGTCACGTTCGGCATCACGTCGATAATGCGGTACAGTTCGCCCTTGGGCGTGGTCCACTCCTCCGGAAAGCCGGCCATCACCGGGTGGTCGCCCTGCTTGGTGATGGTCACCGGATGGTGACGCTCGTGGTTCCGCGAAACAACCCCCAACAGCTTTTGGTATTCGTGCGGTCCGCCGGGGCGAAAGCAATGCATGGCGCAATGCACCATCGCCGCCGGGACGCCGGAAGCATGTTCGTCGGTGATGATCTTGACCAGCTCGGCATTGTTGGTGTTGGCGGAATTGCAGGTATTATGAATCACCAGGTCGTAGCCCTTGGCCCAGCCGGGCGCCTTGAAGGCCGGATGATGCTCTTTATTCGACATGTTGACCGTGACCTTGCAATGGATCCGCTCCTGCAACCCCTCGGTGAGTATCTTGGCCTGATTGGGATAGTCATGATAACCACCGCCGGTGACCAGCAGAATTTGCAACGGCTGGGGCGCGTCGTCCTCGGCTTGCAGATGGCTTGTCGAACCAAACAGCAGACACAAAGAAGCCAAAGGAGCAAGTAAAGCGGTCGAAATACGCATGGTGGGGATCTCCGGAGAAATGCGAGGCGGGAAGTCGAAAGAGCGTGGGTCACACTCACGTGCTTCTCATTGTAGCAGCCGGGCCTGCCCAATGCACCTAAAAGACATCGATGCTCTTGACGCTGTCGCCTCCGAAACTCGCCGCGCCGTACAGGCAGCGGTCGGCGGCTTCGATTAACTGCCTAGCCTCAAAGCTCTTATGCGGAATAGCCACCGTACTCACGCCGGCGCTGAATGTGCCGCGTCCCAAAGATTTCTCGCACTGCGGCGCTGTCTCTGGCGACATGGCCCGCGCCTCGTGGAGAATCGCGCGAACCAGCGACACGGCCGCCGAGCGGTCGGCGTCGGGCAGCACCCAGGCGGCGCGGGTCGGCGTGATTCGCAAAAACTGGCCGCCCGGATGGTCCATCTCGGTACATGCCTGCTTGATCCAGCGCCCCAGACGCACCAGTCGCCCGTGCCCCTGGCGGCGGCTGGCGAGATCCGTAAACTCCACCTCCCATAGCACGAGACTTAACGGGCGACGCTGACGCCGGCACTCGTCCACAATCGACGCCAGATTCGCGTCGAGCGACTGGTAAGGATCAGCTTCTACCTGAATCACCGCGTCGCCGATCGATTGGAGCCGCTCAACCGTATCGCGTAGACCGAGGGCGCCATGCACGGTAACGGAATCACTCGGCGCCACGGCCACGGCTGACTGCTCACGGAGTGGCGCGTTGAGCTTGTCACCGTGCAACTGAGATTCCTGCTCCGACGGTTCGCCGGATCGGTCGCTGGTATCGGCCGGTCGCTTCGCCGGGACACGTTGGGCCAGTGCCGACAACGACTCGCTCAGCCGCCGCGCTTCTTGCCAAACGGCTTGCTCCGGATCGACCGCCTCTTGTTTTCGCGAGCCGTGCGTCCGTAGATACTGCACAACTTCCGGAACGGAATCGGTCGCCACGGCCGCCAGTTGCTGGTGCGCCGCGGCAATGATTGCGTGATAGTCGATGCCGCCGGGCAGCTCGATCCGCAGCACTTCGGCCAATTGCTCGACCTTCGGCTGCACCGCGTCGAGCAGCAGCGTAATCTGCCCGCGCGTCGTCTTGCGATAGGCGTGCGCGGCGACCAGCAGTTGCTCGAGATACTCGGTCTGCTCGCTGTTGAGGTACATCGCCAGCAAGTCCGCCAAGTGCAGTATCTGCGGCAGCGAGGCATTTTGCGGCGCCATGGTCGACAGCGCGCGAACATTGCGCGGACGGGCGACTGCGTCGATCAGCACCTGCGGCAGGCCCCACTGGGCCAACAGCCGGGCGGTCAATTCGCGATGCTCGAAGCCCAGCGACGAATGCTCCAACTCCGGCAGCGAAGCGCCCTCGTTCCATACCTTGCGGAGAAAGTCGACATAAGGTTCGCCCAACTGTTGCACGAGTACCAGCAGGCCGAGATCCTCCAACAGCCCGGCGATGAACACCTCGTCCGAGAAGCTATGGTAGATCCGCTGGCCAATCTCCCGCGCCGCGACCGCCTTGGTCAGAGTATGCCGCCAGTAGTGTCGCAGCACGTCTTCGCTGGCCTGCTTGAACAGCCCGTCGGGCAGGCTGAAGCCGAGCACCAGCAGCTTGAGCGGCTTGGTTCCCAGCAGAGCCAGCGCCTGATTCAGGTTGCTCACTTCGCTGGACAGGCCGAATAGCGAACTGTTGACCACCCGCAATACCTTGCTGGTCAGCGCCGGATCGCGCTCGATGCAGAGCTTCAGCGCCTGCACATCGACCCGCGGATGATCGGTCAGGCGGATCACCTCCATGGCGACCGCCGGCAAGCTATAGAGCGAGCCTGCCTGGGCGGCCAACTGTTCGAGTGGGTGCGAGTTGGTCGTCATGTGCAACCATGCAGACAAGGAACGGTAGTCGCGAGGTGCGAGCCGGCGCGCAGCGCCGACTATCGAAGTATAGTGCGCCGATTGCAGCGGCGCCGGCGGCCACAAGAAGACCCGATAGGCGTCGCCATCGGCAAGACCGGATCAATCATTTTATGAATTACGGCAAATAGAGCAGTGGGAAGAACCGCCCGCTGAGTGGTTCGCCGCGGGGGACCACGTCGACGCCGTCGAGCAGCGGTTCGTCGCTGTCGCTTTTCACGCCGTCGCGAACGGCGTTGAGCACCATGGCCCGCCGCGGGCGATCGGTCTTGTTCTCGTACGACCCGTGGACCATCAACGGATGGTGGAAGCTGGCCTGGCCGGCCTTCAATTCGATCGGCACCCGGCGCTCGAACTGGGCAAGCTGTTCTTCATTGAGCACCTCGCGAATGGCGTCCATATCGCCGGCCAGTCCGGTGACCGGCAGCAGCGGCCAGCGATGGCTGCCGGGCACGTACCACAGGCAACCGTTCTCGCGGGTGCTGTCGTCCAGGCCGATCCAGCATGTCAGGTGCGCCATCGGCACCGAGCGAGTCCAGTAACTGTAATCTTGATGCCAGGCGACCACGCCGCCATGCCGCACCGGCTTGCAGAACAACTGATCATGCCAAAAACGGACCGCCCCGCCGAGCAATTGGCTGGCCGCGTGCGTGAAGGCGGGGTTCCAGAGCGTGTCGTGAAACCCCGGCCGCAACCGCCACGCCCCCAGCGCGTGAAACAGCACCGTGTCGGCATTGGTCGACTCGTTGGAGTGATACTCGTACCAAAGTTCGCGGCCGTCATGTTCCGGCTCGAAGAACTCGGCCAGTTCCTTGCGCAAGGCGGCGATCTGCACGGCGTTGAAGATATCGACGCCCGCCAGGAAGCCATGCTCGTGATAAAACTCGACCTCTTCGTCCGTCAATGCGAACTCCTCCCACTCCTCCTCGGTAGTGGGAATCGAGAACAAGTCGCTAACCAATTGGTGCTGCGCGGAATAGTCGGTCGCCATGGTATGCGTCGAACCTATGCGGGGTGAAAGGGAAACCACAGGCACTCATTTTAGCGTGTCGTGGAGAACTTCCAAATACAGTGCAGGCTGAAAATGGTGTTGGCCACCGAGAGACCTGCCGCCGTCACGGCCCTCGCAGGCCCGCCGCAATCGTACCGGCCGCCAGGGGCTTCCCCGGCCAAACAGCCAGGACGTCGTTTGTCGTTCCGCCAACGGCCGAATAGACTGGAGAGATCGAGGCATCGTCGAAGCCCGAATGAAAAGCCGCGCCGCGGATTAGGACGGAAGCGAGAATCGGACAGAGGCAAAGCTGTTTCATGCGTTGGCCGTTAAAATTACAGATACTTCTGCCCATGACCGCGGTGATGGTCTGCGCCTTGGCGGCGGTGACGGTATTCAATGCGTCGAGGGCGGTTGATCGGGCGACGCGGCAGATCGAGTCTCAACTGCAAAACGCCGCTCGGACACTCGCCACCACCGACTTTCCGCTCACTCGGCCGGTGCTGGAGCAGGTCAGCGGACTATCCGGCGCGGAGTACGTGCTGGCGGACGAGCGCGGCGCGGCCTCGGCCGCCAGTCGCGATTTCCAGGATGATCTGGGGAACTTGCCGCAAAAAAGCAGCTTCTGGCGGGATATCTCGCTCGGAGAGTCGATCGAAATCGACGGGCGGAAATACTTTCACTCCGCCATGGCGCTGCCGGCACGTCGCCCTAGCAGCGCTCCGCTGGTGTTGCATATTCTTTATCCGGATAGCAGTTATCGAACCGCCTGGCGCGAGGCGGTGGCGCCGCCGCTGATTGTCGGCGGTATCGCCGTCGCGGTCGTTTCGTTGCTGGCCCTCGTCATTGCGTCGCAAGTCAGCGGCAAGATGCGGAGACTGCAAGGACAGGTCGACCGCATCGCCAACGGCGATTTTCAATCCATGGAGTTGCCGTCTCGAAACGACGAGGTCTTCGACTTGGCCCTGGCGGTCAATCGAATGGCCGAGATGCTAGCCCAATACGAAGTTAAAATTCGCCGCAATGAGCAGTTGCGAACCCTCGGTCAAATCGGCGGCGGTATCGCGCATCAGTTGCGAAACTCGGTTACCGGGTGCCGCATGGCGCTGCAGCTTTATGCCCGGCCCCGGCGGCAAGAGAACGAAGATGAAAGCCTGCAAGTAGCCCTCAACCAACTCGACGTAATGGAAAAGTTCATCCAGCGGTTTCTCTCCTATCGCGCGTTCACTGATGAGACGCCACGCGCGGTGTCCCT
This sequence comes from Pirellulales bacterium, assembly GCA_040878585.1. Taxonomy (GTDB): domain Bacteria; phylum Planctomycetota; class Planctomycetia; order Pirellulales; family UBA7805; genus JBBDLY01. The sequence goes on along the minus strand of JBBDLY010000027.1, from coordinate 3,945 downwards.
GACTCAAGTCGTCGAATCGGTACTGCCGTTGGTTCGCGCCAACGCCCAGCATGTGGGAGTGAATCTCCGCTGGGAACCGCCGTCGAAGACGCCGATGGTCTGCGCCAACGCAGAAGCATTGGAGCAATTGACGATGAATCTGCTGATCAACGCCATTGAAGCAGTTTCGCAGCCCGGCGCCGGCGAAAACTTCCGTGAGGTTGAGATCGCAGTTCATGCCGACGAGCCGGAAGCGGCACGAATCGAAGTCGTCGACAGCGGCCCGGGGCCTACCGACGACATGCAAGCGCGCCTGTTCGACCCGCTGGTGACCGACAAGCCGCACGGCACCGGCCTGGGTCTGTCGGTGGCCCGCGAGATTGCGCGCGCCTTCGGCGGCGAACTTCATTGGGAACGCCGCGACGGGCGGACCTGTTTCTTCGCCGAGTTCGCCCACCACGAAATGGAGCCGGCCGGTGTCGAAACTGCTAGTCGTTGACGACGAACAATCGATTTGCTGGGGCCTGAGCCAATTCGGCAAACAGCTCGGCCACACCGTCGTGGCCGCATCCAGCGCCGAGCAAGCGCTGGAAATCGTCGGAGACGAGCCGCCCGCGGCGATTCTGGTCGACGTCCGATTGCCGGGCATGAGCGGGCTGACCGCGATCGGTCACTTTCGCGAGCGTTTCGGAGACATTCCGATCATTGTAATGACGGCCTACGGCGACTTGGACACCGCCGTCGAAGCCGTCCGCCGCAGCGCCTTCGAGTATATCGTCAAGCCTTTCGGAATCGAGCAGATCGAATCGATCCTGACCCGAGCGTTGACCTCGCAAGCCGTCGCCCCGAACAGCGATCACCATGCGGATCAGGTCGTCGTCGGCGGCTTGATCGGCCGCTCACGGCCCATGCAGGAGGTTTTCAGTCGCATCGCCTTGGCGGCCGCCTCCGCGGCCAACGTGCTGGTTTCCGGCGAGAGCGGTACCGGCAAGGAGTTGGTGGCCCGCGCAATCCATCAGTTCAGCCCCCGCGAGTCCGGACCGTTCGTGGCGGTGAACGTCGCGGCGCTGGCGCCTTCGCTGGCCGAAAGCGAACTTTTCGGTCACGTTCGCGGAGCGTTCACGGGCGCCGAGACGACCCGCCCCGGGTTACTGGAACAAGCCCACGCCGGCACCCTGTTCCTCGACGAAGTGGCCGATATCCCACTGTCAACGCAAGTGAAACTGCTGCGTGCGATCGAACAAGGCGAGGTCACGCCGGTAGGAGGTAATCGGACCGTGCCAACCGATTTTCGAATCGTCAGCGCCAGCCATCAGTCGTTAATCTCCAAGGTTCAGCAAGGCCTGTTTCGTCACGATCTGTATTTTCGTCTCTGTGCGTTCCAGATCGAATTGCCGCCGCTGCGAGCGCGGGGCGACGATATCTCCGAACTAGCGCAGTTCTTCATCGCCCGTTTGTGCGACGGCGTGGACAAGCAACCGCCAGCTTCCTCAGGATTCCTTGCGGAGCTGCGATCGCGGCGCTGGCCGGGAAACGTTCGCGAGCTACGCAACGCGATCGAGCATGCCCTGATCGTTGCCCGCGACGGCCCCTTGCTTGCGGAACATTTGCCGCCGGCAATCGCAACGAACTGGCTGAACGGCGCGGCCGGCGGCGCAGTCGACCAAATCGACGAACTGGTTCAGCGCTGGTCCACCGAGCGATTGGGCCAGATCGGCGACGAAGCGGCGTTGCTGGATGAGTTGGCGGCGATCATCGAACCACCGCTATTCCGCGCCGCCATGAAAGCCAGCGGCAACCAAGTCGCCACTGCGGCGCGTAAGCTGGGCATGCACCGCACGACGCTGAAGAAGAAGCTGGAGCAGTATGGGATCGAGGACGCCACGTGAGACATTCCGGAAATTTCGTTTGCAAGGCAACTCTTCGCTGGGGTTGCGCTAGTCGTGCAGAGAACGTTCCGTGACTGATTCCTGCTCGACGAGGAACGACCGGTTGGTATGGATCCAGCGAGGGCTGTCTTTTCGATAGCGGTAGTCGACGTCAACGATGACGCCTTGGCCGTCGCCGCTCGGCCGAATCGGATACCATCGCGTGACGCTGAAATCATCCGTTTGCCCTTCGATCCAATGTTCAATGGCGGCATGTTCCGCGGGTGGTGTGGTGAAAAACGCGATTTGCCGGGCCGTTCCCAACAGCGTGGCGATCATCACCAGTAACAACAACACCTGACCGGCCAAGACCGCACGCCGAAAAGCGACGGCGCGTCGCCGAACGCGGCGACGGAACATCACGGCGAGAAAATATTCTCGCCACACATTGCAATAAACGCGCTCCATGGCGGCAGGAAACTCTTGATCCCCCGTAGTGGAGGCGTAGTCCTGTGCGATCGTTCTCGTATGTCGTATCTGATTCTTCGCGAGGCATTCGGCCAGTGCCGCTTCGGTGGTGGTCCACCGCAGCCGATTCGCTCCGCCATCGTGTGCGGCCAAACCTCCTGATTTCATCAGCCTAAACACCCGCTCAATCTGCTCCTCGCTGGGAGTACGTGTGCGAAAGAGCGTGCGCGTTGCCTCGATCAGTGAGACTGGCCGTTCGCTTGTACCCAACATCATTTCGATCAACCTTGTTGCAACATCGCTAGAGTATGCAACCGGCCGCGCAGCAGGGTGTGCGGCGCGGCCGAACTGCCGACTTTAACTGTCATTCGACATGCTTATTGCTGCAGAACACTGTTGGGCAGCTTTTCCCGTCCGGCGCGCGTTGACAACGCCCGCCATACGCCGAGGTTGACGTTGTCCTGGATCGTGCGAACCGATCCATCCATCATTGCCACGTTAACTCCCCCCTGGAAATAGCTCCGCGAGGTGATCGCCGCATAGGTCGGTGAGGTCTCCCCGTCAAAATGCTTCTTGCCTTCCTGCTTGTTGGTCCAATCCGCATCGGCATTGCCTGTATTCGTGAGATTCACGGTGGCGGCGCTGCTACTGGTGCGATCGGCGATCATGACCTTCGTATTCGGACGGAATACCGTGGTAAATCCGGCATGGTGCATGTGTCCGTTAAACCATTCAGTATGTCCGGTCTCCTTGTACTCGTTGGGAACGCCAATCCCGTCAATCATGCCGGCCAGTTCCGTCGGCGTGGAGGGAATTGTGGCCAATTCAGCGTGCGTGCCGTAGGAGTCTCGAAAGTAGGGATTCCAGCCTTTTACCTCGGCAAATGCCATCGTGGTGCCCAGGCCGTCCGAGAATGCGCCGTCGCGCAGCACACTGTTGGGGTATCCGGCCCCGTTTCCGCCTTTGCCGGTTAATGGATCCCAAATAAACCATGTGCCCATGTTCATGGCGTAATTGATGGGATGATGCTTGCCTTGGCGAATCTCGTCGCGAGGTTCGCCGGGCGAGACGTAGGTCGGCACCCGCAGCGCGCCGAGTTTGCTGAGCGAACCATCGGCCAATTCGAAAAGTGGCGCATCGGCGCCGGAGGGGTTCTCGGCGCCGTCCTGCACGTAGTAATTGTACGGCTTGGCGTGATCGATTTCGTCGACCATCAATTTCTGTTCGAGGTACGGCAGCAAGAGCACATGAACCGAGTAACCCTCCAGGTTCGCATAGCCGGGAAAGGCCTGCAGGCTGTCGTCGGTGGGATCGCCAGCGTTGTATTCGTGGGACAAATAGCTTGGCGGGTAATGCCCTCGAGAGGAATTGAATTGCTGCATCGCCAACGACATCTGCCGAAGATTGTTCTTCGACACCGTCGCTCGCGCACTTTCCCGAGCGGCATTGACCGCGGGAATTAGGATGGCGATCAGCAGACTGATGATGAGCATGACGACCAGCAGTTCAATCAAGGTAAATCCACGGCTTCTTACTCGCATGTAACTTCTCCGTATTCTTCAAGGTTGGGTGTTTTGCCTGGCGGCGGGCCGCGACAGCGGGGCCAGCCCGAAAAACGCGGCGCGGGGGG
>JBBDLY010000026.1:0-1592 GCA_040878585.1 Pirellulales bacterium | reverse complement strand
GTCAACCAGCGTAACACAATTTTGGCGGCTTCCGTAGAGCAGCCCGCGGCTGCCTGATCGCTGTACGTCTCGGGGGCGACCGCGGCGCGTCACTCCTCGGCCGTGCCATAGTCTCGACCGCTTCGGGTGGCGACGCCGACTAGTACGACAGCCAACAACATCAGCCCCATCGCCGTCCAGTAGGGATAGGCCGCCTCGGATTTGAATAAGCGAATGCCCACCACCGGGCCGACAATCCGCGCCAACGCGCTGACGCTTTGCCCCAGCCCCAGAATGCCCCCTTGTTGCCGGGGATCGCTGCGACGTGAGATCAGCGATTGCAGGCTCGGTTGCAAGAACGCGAAGCCGACGACCACGATGGCCAGCGCCGCCATCAGCAGCGGCCCGCCCCCCGCATCGCTGTACCAGGCCAATAGCCCAAAGCCCAACAGCGAGATCACCGCGCCGGCCGTGGCCAACGTCCCTTCGGGCAGCACCTTGGCCAGTCGTCGCACCAAGAACCCTTGGGCCAGGGAGAGTATCAGGCCGACATAGGCGAACATTAAAAACACCCGACCTACGTCATGATGAGACTCGCCGCTAATTGCCAAACCTTCGGCGGCTGAACCTTCGGCCGCCGAAGGTTCCACGGCCGTCTCGGTCAACAACAGCGAAAGGGTCGATTCAAAATTGGCGAACGAAAACACCGCGACGAACGAAGTCAGCAGCAGCAGCAGGATCGAAGGCACCGCCAGCGCGTCCTGAAGCGAGGCGAAGTTGATCCATTGCCGTTGCGGCGCCTCGCCGGAGAGGCTCGTTCCGCGCGATAGCGACTCGGGAAGTTTGAAGATCGCCAGCAGCAAGGCCCCCCCGCTGAGCACTGCACCCAGGTAGCCGACGCGCGGGCTGAGTTGATTGACCTCGGCCACCATCCGCACCGCGAACTCGCCGCCGGCGAAGGCGGAAAGCGTGGCGGGGAGGTCGACAAATCCCAGCAAGCCAATCAGAGGACCAAACGTGAAACCCAATCCGAAGGCCGCGCCGATCAACGCCATGCCGGCCGCCCGGCGGTCGGGCGTGGTCGAGTCGGCGATGTAGGCTTGCGCCGTGGAGATCGTTGCACCGGCCATGCCCGCGCCGATTCGCGTGACAAATATCCAAAACAAGCTACGTTGTTCGGTCGCGATGCCGAACCCCAAGTAACACACGGCGCTGCCCGCCAGGCCGATCAACAGAACCGGCCGCCGGCCGATCGAGTCGGACAGCCGTCCCCACAGGGGAGCGAACAAAAACTGCATGGCCGAGAAGCTCGCCATCAGCAGGCCGATCACCCAGCCTTGCGTCGCGGCGCTGTACTGGCCGGGCGGCAACAGCTCATCCGCATAGATTGGCAACAGCGGCAGCACAATGCCAAAGCCGAGCAGGTCGATAAAGACGACCAGAAACAGCACCAGCAGCGAGGATTTGGTGGTGGCGGGGGAAGTCATACGGCGGGATCGAACCAAGGTGGGAAAGCCTTCCATTGTAGTTGGAACCCGCCACGAGGGAAGCACGAGAACCCAGGGCTTTAAGGGTGGCAATGTAATCAGGATTTTGAACAGGAGGGAACAGAG
>JBBDLY010000025.1:0-1594 GCA_040878585.1 Pirellulales bacterium | reverse complement strand
TGCCCGCCGGGGCGGTCGCTGAGGAAGATCGAGACGGGCCGTTCGAGCAGATTCTCGTCGAACGCCTCCCAGCGAATCCGCAGTTGGGCCGTCTCGCCGTCGGGATCGAGCTGCACGCTCGTCAGACGGGCCTTGGGCGGATCGGGGTCGACCATGATCCACGACTGGGCCGGCTCGCCGCTGCGGGGAATGTATTCCTGCCGCGCGTCGGCCCCGTCGGCCACGATCGAGAAGCCGTACAGCCCCGACTCGGCGACGGTCACCTCGAACGGCGACTGCCCGTCGGGGTCCTCGCCGAACCGCTCCCAGGTGCGTCCACCGTCGCGGGTGGCCCACAGCAGAATCCGCTTTTTCATGCCGGTGAGCGAGTCGACACCGTAGTCGAGCAAAAACGACTTGGAACGCACGTACCGCGGCGCATGTGGCCCATGTTCAGTCGCTCGCGGCGTTGCCGACGGCGGAGCGTCCTCGGTACGATATTGCCGGCCGATCTGCGGATAGGCCGCATCGGGCCGTGGTCCGCCGTCGGAGGCGGACCAGAACTGCCCATCCGTCCGCGGTTGCTCTCTCGGCAGGTCCGCCAGCGGTGGGCGGTGCTGGTCGCTAGGCCGCATGGGCGGTTGGTAGGCGTTGCCGTCGGCCGGCCAAACTTGCGAACCGTCGGAGCGAACTCCGCCGGCGGCCGGCGGCCAAGGCGGTTGTCCCGCGCCGCCGGGCGGCTGCGTGGGCGAGTAGCCGGTGAAGCTTTGCTGAGGCGGTCGATTCGCTCCGGCGGCAACCTGCTGCTGACGGTCCAACTCCGCCTGACGTTGCTGTTCGCGGAGTTTGGTCAGTTGTTCGGTCACGTGAACCCTGCGCATAACGACGTTGCGGTTACCCGCCGAGTCGGCCGCCTCGCCGCGAATGCTGATCGCCCCTTCCGAAACACCCAGTGGCCAGGCGAACGTGCCACTCAGGTTTTCCGGCGAGGTCTGCTGGGAAACCGCGGAAACGTCGAGGCCGGGGATCGGCTGCCAAGGCGCATTCGAGGCGAGCTGGTGTTCCAGGTTGAGCGAACCGGGCGTCAAATGCGTATCGGTTGCCGTCCAGGAAATCTCCAGGCGGCCGTCGATCAGCATCTGGGCTTGGACGTCGAGTCTCGGAGCGGTGGTGTCGACCAACACCTTCAAGCCGGGTTCGCGGCTTGGCGGGCCGATCAACTGGCCGTTGGCGTCGATCGTGCGTACCTGGAACCAATACTCTCCGTCGCGGGGCGCGCGAAACAGAAAGCGGCCGTCGGTCGGCGCCACGCGGCTGTCGAGCCGCCACTGCGGATTCGCCGGATCGGCAACAAACAACTGCACCTCCTGCGGGGCCGGTTCGCCGCCGGCCGGCTTTGAGACGCTAAACGGGATGGCGAAGGTACTTTGCCGGGTGGAGATCGCCGGCGGGTTGCCGCTCGGTCGGCGGTGCGGCCCTTGATCGCCCGGTCGGTGATGCGGAGGAAGGTCGGTGTAGCGCGATTGCGGCACGTCCTGGCGAAAATCGCGCTGCGGCGGCTGAGATTGCCAAGCGGACGAATCGGCTGAATCTTCCGCCGCCGACTCCCCTGCCC
>JBBDLY010000024.1:2004-8969 GCA_040878585.1 Pirellulales bacterium | reverse complement strand
AACCTTAGCCGCAGGATTAAGGCGATGGTCAATCAGACGCCAGGGATTAGCCGTACAGACTTGCGTCGTGGCATTAGCCACAACACGACAACAGAAACGTTTAATTCAGCATTGTCATGGTTGATTGCGAGAAACGATATAGTCTGTATCCCATGCTATGAGGAACGCCAGGTTGACCGCTACTATCCGATGATGGGCATTAGGGGACGTAGGGTCGGCGATGATGTTGACGAAAAGCCTAATGCCCCTAATGCCCATGTTCAGGGGACAGAGACAGGGGCAAGCGAAAAGCCTAATGCCCCTAATGCCCATGTTCCCATGACATTGTCAGAGTTGATTGATTGGCGGAATGCAAACGCTGTTCGGTTTGTCCGCTTAGATGAATCTTCTATTGGGTTATCATCGTCTGAACTTGAACGCCTAACCCTCACGCCAGCGATTGAGCAAGCGATACGAGACAATCAGGATACGCTTTCCGCTTTCGTTCATGCCGAACCCGTTTACAGTTCGGTGACCATCGAAGACGCTGGAACAACGCTATTAGATGATGAGTTAGACCAATCAGAGCGGCATGTAGTTGACGCAAATGGCTATGATGCGACAACCTACAAGCATCTTCGTGAGACGATTGAACAGCAAGGTGTAAGCAAGTCGCTGGTTAAAAGCATTGCCATGACTGCTATACGTTCCATGCCAGACGATATGAGTATAGAGCGATACGTTGAATTTAACATTGACGACTGGGTTAAGGATGAAGAGTGGCAGGAAAAACTGATTGCGTTGGCGGCCAAGGCGTAGGGGGCGATTATTTTAACAGCGAATCGATTCCTAACCGTTCGCCCCCATGCGCTTTTATTTGCGCACGCTTTGGCGTTTTACTGTTGGGTAGGGGTAGCCCAAAAGATTAGATGCGTGAGGCGGAGAACGACCACCATCTCGGGCGTGTTTTTTTTCAGATTGTCAGGGCTAAAAGCGGAATGCATTCCGCTGAACTTGGGACGTAGGGGTATTAGGTGTTGCCTATGACTATTCGATATCGTTGGGCGTTGAAACGCATACGATTATCGGGTAGTTTGTGCAAATACGGTGCGACCAACAATTATAAGATTGGCCTAAGACGCTGAACTATAAGATGTAAGGTCAAGATTAGGGCTTGGACTCATAATCCCTTGGTCGGGGGTTCGAGTCCCTCCCGCCCTATTTTATCTGAACGACCTGTTTCGTCGTTCACTACGGTTCATTCGGCAAAGTTGCTCTTGCCGGAAAAGTCTCCGAGGTGCTGGACGGGCTGGGGTGTTCCGTCGATGGAACGGGATAGTAATTCGCATCCATCGCATCCCGAGGACTGGACCATGCGCGTGCTCATCGTGGGGGGCGGTATTGCCGGACTGACTTTAGCCGCTCTGCTGAAACAACGCGGACTGCGGCCGACGGTCGTCGAGCGGGCCAAGGACTACAACCGCGCTGGCTATGTGTTGGGGCTGTGGCCACTGGGCAGTCGCGTCCTGCATGGACTGGGTCTCACCGACCAGTTTCTGGCCGTCAGTCAGCCGATGATGAACTACAACGTCTGCAACGGCCATGGCGAACTGCTGCATAGCTATTCATTCGAAGACTTCGATCGGCGCTACGGCACCTCGCGTGGTTTGATGCGCAGCGAGTTGCTTGATATCTTGCTGCATGGCGTGGGCGATTTGCCGATCCGCATGGCTACCTCCATCGAATCGTTGCGGCAGGACGAACGGCAGGTACACGTCCGCACGACCGACGGCAAGCAAGCTGCCTTCGATCTGGTGGTCGGCTGCGACGGCATCCACTCGCAGGTTCGTTCACTGGTCTTCGGCGAACATCCCCTGCACCGTACCGGCTGGGCGGGCTATGCGTTCTGGGTCGATCCGCAAGTCGCTCCGCACGACGCAATCACGGAAATCTGGGGCGCGGGACGCTTCTTCGGCATCTATCCCACCACCAGCCGTCTCTGCATTTTCAATGGCATGCCAGTTCCCGACGGTCATCGCGAGCCGCGCGAGGGACAAGTCGAAAGGATGCGTTCGGCGTTCGGTATGCTCGGCGGCGCGGCGCCGCAAATCTTGGCTGCGGTCTCCAGTGACGCCGATCTGTTCTATACCGAGTATGCCGATATCCGCATGGATCGTTGGCACGACCACCGCGTGGTGCTGGTGGGTGACGCTGGCAGCGCCCTGTTGCCGACCGCCGGCGTGGGGGCCTCGATGGCGATGGAGTCGGCCGCCGTGCTGGCCGACGAACTGAGCCGCGCCGACGCCCAAACCGTTCCGCACGCCCTGCAACTGTACGAGCAGCGTCGCCGACACAGGGTGGACAAGGTGCAAGCCGACTCGCGTACCTTGGCCAAGATGATGCTCATCGAGAATACGCCGTTGGCCTACGGCCGCGACGTGCTGATGAAGTTTTACTCGCAAGAGCAGTTCGTCAAAAGCTTCGTCAAAATCTACGACGAACCTATCTGAACTCGATTGACTGGGTTAGCAGAAACGCTGCCTAATGCCGCTGATTGCCGGGGTTCCACGGCCAGTAGCTGGGCCGGCGGCCGCCGAAGTGCCACTCCAGGCCGGCGGTGGCGGTGAGGTTGTTGCGGAAGGCGATCGTATCGCCGCCGAAGGTCACGTAGTCGGTCACCTCCGCGCGGAACGCCAGGTGCGGGCTGTGCCGGTACTTCAGGCCGACGGCCAGCGGCAGTGAAAAGAGCGTTTCCAGCTCCATCCCATCGGGCGTGCCGTAGCGATAGTAGGCAACTCCTAGCCCCATCGACGTATAGGGCCGCCATTGCGAATCGCCCCAGGGATAGTACATCACGTTCAGATCGAACAGGTAAATCTCCGCCGAGGCGGCCGGTCCGAGATCGAACTCGGTATTGCTGATCGACGGCGTGGCGAAGGCGAAGCGGGCTTCCCAGCCGGCGAAGTGCGAGGTATCGATCCCCGCACGGACCACGCCCAGCAAGGCGCTGTCGGCCTCGGTCCCGTCGCTGAGGTCGCCCCCCCAGATCGCCCCGAGAGCGAAGCTGGTGCTCTGACGCCGGTTGAGCCAGCTTGCCCGTTCCAGCGGAATGCCGCGCCCCACGTGCCGACCGGTCGGTGCGTGAGAGGTCGCCAGGCAGAGCGGCGTATGCAGGATCCAACCCCACAGCGGACGGTAATGCTCGCACCAGTCGGCGTCGTGACGAGCCGGCAAAGGCGACCAGCCGTCCGATTCGGGGCCAAGGCACTCCGCGCAGACTTCGTCGGCGATGATGCCTGGCCGCAATTCAACGTCCATTGTTTCCGGCTCGGGCGCGAACTGGCTCGGCCCGATGGTGGCCTCGGCTGCGGCCGGCGCGAACGTCGCCACGACTGCCGCGAGCAGACTCGCCAGGAGGAAGCAGTTCATATATGGACGATCAAGCAGCATGGTTACGTGCGGGCGGTCTTCGAATAGTGGTTGAATAGACGGACGATCCTCTGGCAGCGCAGCGAGGAAAATTCGGCGGATTATTCGCACTGGCCGCGAACACGTCAATGCTGACTGATGCATTTCGTGCGTTTCGTGATTTGCCGGCGCACGCATGGAAGCCCGCTCGCCCTTGCCGAATCCATGTATTTATCGCAAGCTACCGAAAGCGCCCGTTCGCCCTTCCTGCGGTCTCACTCGCTCGGCGGGGGCGGTCACAAGCGTAACCTCGCACCAGTCAAGTAGTTGACATCGTTGCGCAGGGTAGTTTAAGCTGTTTCTGGACAGAGCAAGACCGCATCTCCTGGAATTTCGAGCATTCGCTCCATACCACTCATGTCAACTTCCTGCTACGTCCATGGCCTGCCGATCAGGCCGCCTAGTCGTTTTGATCGATGCGCCGGGGGCGGAAGCGGCTGAAATGAAGAGAGATTATCCACTTAGTTTGCTCGCTGCGCGGTATTTTTGAACAATTCGAGCGGCAGTGCATCTCCGGACCAATGGGAACCTTCGATGGCGACGCGGATGGGCGATTTCACCGAGATTTTGATCCGTCGAAAGATCATCACCAGCGACCAGCTCGCCGAAGCGAAGAAGCAGGCCCGGGGCAGCGGCGGCTCGCTGGCCGACAGCCTGATCAAGCTGGCCTACGCCACCGGCGAGGAAGTGATGCGGGCGATCGCCGAGGAGCACAATCTAGACTACATCGAACTCGACGAGGTCGAGATCCCGCCGCACGTCATTGAACTGGTGCCCGAATCGGTCGCCCGCGAGAACGTGATCCTGCCGTACCGCGACGAGGACGACGAGCTGTGGGTAATCTGCAGCGACCCGTTGGACCTCGATACGTTCGAGAAGTTGCGGTTCATCCTCAACCGCAAGATCGAGGTGGCGGTCGCACCGCGCGAAAACATTCTCGAGGCGATCAACCGCCACTACGGCAACGTCGAGGGGGAAAGCGCCGACTCGATGCTGCAGGAGTTCACCGACACGGCGATCGACTTCACCGAGACCGAGTCGCTGGGGGCGGAAGACGACGAGATCGTCGACGAGAGCAGCGCTCCGATCATGCGGCTGACGCAGTTGATTATCTCCGAGGCCGTGCAGTTGCGGGCCAGCGACATTCACATCGAACCGTTCGAGCATCGTATCCGCATTCGTTATCGCATCGACGGCGTGCTGATCGAGCGCGACAGCCCTCCGCGGCGGTTGCTCGGCGCGCTGCTGTCGCGCATCAAGATCATGGGCAAGATGGACATCGCCGAGCGCCGCCGCTGCCAGGACGGCCGCATCAAGGTGACCGTCGGCGAGAAGGAACTCGATCTGCGGGTGAGCATGCTGCCGAGCAACCACGGCCAGTCGTGCGTGATGCGGTTGCTGGACAAGGACAACATCAAGGTCGGCGTCCGCCAGTTGGGACTTTCGGAGCGCGACTTCCAATTTTTTCTGAATTTGATCAAGCGGCCCAACGGCATCATCTTGGTGACCGGCCCGACCGGTTCCGGCAAGACGACCACGCTGTACGCGGCGCTCAACGAGATGAACCGCCCCGACCGCAAGATCATCACCGCCGAGGATCCGGTGGAGTATTACCTGCCCGGCGTCAACCAGGTGCAGGTGCGGCACGAGATCGGACTGGACTTCGCGCGAATCATTCGGGCCGTGTTGCGGCAAGCGCCGAACATCATTCTGGTCGGTGAAATGCGCGATCAGGAAACGGCCGAGATGGGCATCCAAGCTTCGCTGACCGGCCACCTGGTGTTCAGCACGCTGCACACCAACGACGCGCCTGGCGCGATCACGCGGCTGGTCGACATGGGCATTCCACCTTATCTGGTTTCCGGCAGCTTGATGGCGGTGCTCGCCCAGCGACTGGTGCGGGTGATCTGCACCAAATGCAAGCAGCCGCACCAACCGACCAAGACGATGCTTCAATCGGCCGGCATCAGCGACGAGGCCGCCGCGGGGGCCACCTTCATGAAGGGCAAGGGCTGCGGCAATTGTCAAGGGAGCGGCTATCGCGGCCGGTTGGGCGTGTTCGAGTTGATGGTCATGTCGCCGCGCATTCGGGCGCTGGCCTTCGAGGGGGCGTCAACGCTCGATATTCGCAAGGTGGCCGTCGACGAAGGCATGTCGACCCTCTACGACGACGGCATCCGCAAAGCAATCGGCGGCATCACAACCTTGGAGGAAGTCTTCCGGGTTGCAAAGCGAATGGAGTAACGGGAATGGGGATTGTAATGCGGAATTGGGAATGCGGAATGCGGCGCAAGCGGTTGGCACGCCAGTCGTCTCGGAGCATCGCCTGCGCCGCATTCCGCATTCCGCACTCCGCATTGGTATCCAAATCAACTGAAGCGGTCAGATAACGCACGAGGCATACAAATGGCAACCATCCTAATCGAGAAATTACTGCAGACGGCGATCAAGCAAGGGGCCAGCGATATTCACATCACCGTCGGCCAGCCGCCAGTGCTGCGGCTGGACGGCCGCTTGCGGAGACTGGAGACCAAGAGCCTCGAGGCGGAGGACACCGTCGCGCTGATGAAGAGCATTACCAGCGACCGTTGGCAAAACGAGCTGCAGGAAGTCGGCAGCGCGGACTTTGGCTTCTCGTTCGGCGAGGAAGCCCGCTTCCGCGTGTCGGTGTTCAAGCAACAGGGCAAAGTGGCCATGGTGCTGCGGCGGATTCCGACCGATTTGCTGTCGATCGAAAAGCTCGGCCTGCCGGACATTTGCGCGAAACTCTGCATGCGGCCCCGCGGCCTGTTCCTGGTGACAGGCCCCACCGGCAGCGGCAAAAGCACCACACTGGCCAGCCTGATCAACTTTATCAACGAGACGGTCGACCACCACATCATCACGATCGAGGATCCGATCGAGTTCGTTCACAAGCACAAGAAGTCGACGGTCAACCAGCGCGAGATCGGCGTCGACACGCCGAGCTTCGCCGAGGCGTTGCGGCGCGCCTTGCGACAAGACCCCGACGTGATTCTGGTCGGCGAATTGCGCGACTTGGAGACGATCGAGGCGGCGATCAGCGCGGCGGAAACGGGCCACGTGGTGTTCGGCACGCTGCACACCACCGGCGCCCAGGGAACGGTCAACCGCATCATCGACGCCTTCCCCACCAATCAGCAGGAGCAGATTCGCACCCAGTTGTCGACCGCCATTATCGGCGTTGTTTCGCAAACGCTGCTGCCGAGAATCGGCGGCGGGCGCTGCGCCGCGTATGAGATTCTGGTCAACACGCCGAGTGTGGCCAACCTGATTCGCGAAAACAAGACCTTCCGCATCAACTCCACGATTCAAACCAGCGCCAAGCAAGGCATGCGACTGCTCGACGATTCGCTGTACGACCTGTGGAAGGACGGCAAGGTGACCCGCGAGGACGTACTCGGCAAGGCCAACGACCCTGCCTCGCTGGTGGAGAAGATCGCCAAGGCCCAGCGGGGCCGCCTAGACGACGACCAGGACGTGGCCGACGCGATGGAGAC
>JBBDLY010000024.1:0-1904 GCA_040878585.1 Pirellulales bacterium | reverse complement strand
GACTTCAAGCCCTGATTTTGAACATTTGAAATTCGAATTTGTTTAGGATTTAGATATTAGGATTTAGGATTTCTTTACTTCGACAGTATCAGCATCATGGCGCACCGACGCATTGGCCAAATACTCGTAGACCTCGGCTATCTCGACGACGATCAAGTCGAACGCGTGCTGGCCGAGCAACAAGATCAGAACGGCGAACTATTCGGCAAGCTGGCGATTGGCATGGGCCTGATCAACGACGATCAGCTTGCCCAGGCGGTCGCCGAACAGGCCGACTTGCAGGTGGTGAACCTGCAAGAGCTGACCGTGCCGGCCGACGTGCTGGCGCAGGTCACCGAGCCGATGGCGCAGCTCTACAAGATCCTGCCGGTCGCCTTTCAGAACGAAGTGCTGACCGTGGCGATGTGCGAACCGCACAACCTGGGCGCGCTGGACGAATTGCGGACTTTTCTCGGCTACGAGATCCAGCCGGTTGTGGCCAGCGAGACTCAGATTCGGGCGGCGATCGAACGCTACTACGCCTCCAGCGGCGCCAGCTTCGAGGATCTGGTCGCCGGCATGGCCGAAGACGAGGAACTGGCCGCGGCGGCCGCCTCGATGAGCGGCGACGGCCCCATTAATCTTGACAGCGTCGAAGCCTTAGCCGACAGCGCTCCGGTCCGCAAGCTGCTCAACATGGTGTTGTTGCTGGCCATCAAGGACCGCGCCAGCGACTTGCACTTCGAGCCGTTCGAGGATGAATTCCGCATTCGCATCAAGGCCGACGGCGTCCTCTACGAGATGGTCCCGCCTCCTCGCCACCTGGCGTTCGCCATCACCACCCGGATCAAGGTGATGGCCAATCTCGACATCGCCGAGCGGCGGATGCCGCAGGACGGCCGCATCGAGTTGGCGGTCGGCGGCCACCCGGTCGATCTGCGCGTCTCGGTGTTGCCGACCATGTTTGGCGAGAGCGTGGTATTGCGAATTCTCGATCGTTCGGTGGTCTCGCTCGATCTGGGCGCGCTCGGTCTCGACGCCGACATCCTCCGCAACTTTCGCAACGTGATCACCAAGCCCAACGGAATCGTGCTGGTCACCGGCCCGACCGGCAGCGGCAAGACCACCACGCTGTACGCGGCCCTGGTCGAACTGAACAGCATCGAAGACAAATTGATTACCACCGAAGACCCGGTGGAGTACGATATCGAGGGGATCGTGCAGGCGCCGATCGACGCTTCCATCGGCAACACGTTCGCCAACTGCCTGCGGGCGATCCTGCGACAAGACCCCGATAAAATTCTCGTCGGCGAGATTCGCGACTTGGAAACCGCGGAGATCGCCGTGCAAGCGTCGTTGACCGGCCACTTGGTGTTCAGCACGCTGCACACCAACGACGCGCCGAGCACGATCACCCGCATGAAGAACATGGGCGTGCCGGCGTTCTTGTTGACGGCGACGATCGAAGCCATTCTCGCTCAGCGACTGGTCCGCCGCATTTGCTCCAAGTGCGTCGAGGAATCGGCCCCTTCCACCGAACTGCTGCAAGATATTGGTATTCCGATGGAGAAGCTGGTCGGAAAGAAATTCTACAAGGGGCGCGGCTGCGACGAGTGCAACAATTCCGGCTATCGCGGCCGGGTGGGACTGTTCGAGTTGCTGATTGTGAACGACAAAATACGCGATCTGATTATCGAAGGCGGCTCGACCGAGGAAATCCGCGACGCAGCCCGCAAGAACGGCATGATCACCCTGCGCGAGGCAGGAATCGCCCAGGCCTTTCAAGGGGTAACCACGGTCGAAGAGGTCGTTCGCGAGACGATCGAGGAATGAGCCGTGGCTGGGGCTTCTAGCCCCAGCAATGTTGCGAACGCTGCCAGTCGCCGCATCGTGGCGGACGCTGCCAGCGTCCGCAAACGAGAAAC
>JBBDLY010000023.1:0-1609 GCA_040878585.1 Pirellulales bacterium | reverse complement strand
AGGGCAAGATTACCGAGTACCTGTCACTCGGTTCCGAAACGGCCCGCATTGCCGGCGGACTCAGCAAGATGGTCGTCCTCTATCCCAACGAAGGGATCATCGAGCGCTGGTCGCTGGAGACCTTCAAGAAAGAGACGACGCGCCCCATGCCGTTCGAAGGCGTTTTCAAAGCCCTGGCCATGGGGTACGCCGGCGACGGCCCGCTGATGCTCCATTGGGCCGCCTCGACCGACGCGCTGGCCAGGGCGGAATACAAGTTGTTCGAGATCGAGCATTTCAAACCGCTGGAGGTGCCGATTCGCGGACGCAACAGCAGCTATCGCGACGCGGTGCATATTCGAGCCTCGGCCGTTGGCGACGTGTTCGGCATGTGGGCGACCAGCCATTCGCCGCAAGGCATGGAAGTGCATCGCCTGGTCGGAGACAAAATGGAAACCTCCTATCAGCACACTTCGGCCGGCCACATCGTGCCGAACTACGACGGCAGTGCAATCCTCACCGGATATGCCGGCCTGTGTACGCCGGAGCTGAATCGCAAGAAGTTCGCCGGCGGCAAGCTGGTGCCGCTGGTGCCGACGACCCATGCCCGGTTCTACGTCGGCGTGCCGACCGAACCGGGTGCCGCCCGCAATTTAGGTCGCAATCCGTTCGACGGCGTCGCGCCGACGTTGTACACGCTGGGTGTCGACCATCGGTTGATCGATCTGCCAGCGCTGCAACTGGGAAATCCGCAAGAAAACGCTTCTTGGACCCGCAACCATTTCACGCTCGACAAGCGAGTCTACTACGCGATCACGGAAAACCGGTTGATTTCGATTCCGTATGCCAACGACCGGCTCATCGTCCAAACGTTCGACTGCCGGGCGGCGATGGATGAAGCGGACTTAGACTACATCTACGTCACATCCGTGCCTCCCCGCGGGTTCCAGCCCGGCAAAACGGTGGAATACCAAATCGAGGTCGCCTCAAGTGTCGGTGCGCCCCGGTTTGAACTCAACAGCGGTCCCGAGGGCATGACGGTCGATGCGAAGAGCGGGCTGCTGAAATGGCCGGCGCCTAAGAAGTTTAGCGAGCGCGAAGTCCACGTGATCGTATCGCTCACCGCGCCGGACGGACAAAGTTTGTACGAGACCTTCCGCCTGGCGGCGCCACCTGTTAAAAAACCCGCGAAACAACCACCGGCCGACGAGGTCCCGGACGATGCAGTGCAGAATGCCGACCCGCCGCCGGCACAAGTTGCCGATCAGCAGGCCCCGGCGCCGCGGCAGCACGGCTTGCAAGTCTTGATCCAACCCGAGGGTATGTTCCGATCGCTGGCGCCCAATCCGGCCTTCCACGCAGCGCAGGGGGTCAGGCAACAGCCGGTTCACGTCGGCAATCAGCAAAGTCCCGCCCGAGCGCGGCTGCGGGTATTCAATCGCAGCGAAAAGACGATCGATCGCCTTCAGTTGTCGATTACCAACAGCTATCCGCCGCTGCTGAACCGCACCATCGAAGTCGACGCGCTGCGCGGCGTGGGCAACCTCAAACCGGACGACGGTGTGGAGTTCGTCGTCAACTGGCCGCTGCTCCCCGGCGCGAACCTCAACGGAGGCGCGGCGCGAATTCA
>JBBDLY010000022.1:0-1610 GCA_040878585.1 Pirellulales bacterium | reverse complement strand
GAAGCCTCCGGCACCAGCGGCCAAAAAGTAGTGCTCAACGGCGGCTTAAACATGTCGATCCTCGACGGCTGGTGGGCGGAAGCCTACGACGGCGGCAATGGTTTCGCCATCGGACAAGGCCGCAGCCACGCCTCCGATGAGATTTCCGACACCCGCGACGGCGAGGCGCTGTACGAAGTGCTCGAGGACGAAGTGATTCCGCTGTTCTACGACCGCGACGTCGACGGCTTGCCCCAGCAGTGGATCAACATGATGATGAATTCCATCGCCTCGCTGGCTTGGCGGTTCAGCGCCCATCGGATGGTGATGGACTACGTCAACAGCGCCTACCTGCCAGCGGCCGGCGGCCGAAGCTGCGACATGAGTATTCGGTAGGGAGGCTTGAGGCGTGAGGCTGGAGGCTTGAGCGATTGCGGCATAGAAAAGTATGAGTTCACTTCCCCTTCTCCCTGCGGGAGAAGGTGGCTGCGCAGCAGACGGATGAGGGGCGCGGCGCCAGGTAGTGTTGCCTCATTCATAACTTGCAAGAGCTGCATGTATTAGCACATTCCCCTCATCCGGCCTTCGGCCACCTTCTCCCACAGGGAGAAGGGTTGAGGCACACCTTTCTCGCGTATTAAGCCCATGACCATCACCGAATTCCTCGACCATCACTTTCGACACTTCAACGCCCGCGAGACCGTGGCGGCCTCGAAAGCCTGGATTGCGCATCTCGATTCCGGCGGCAAGATGATGCTGACCTTGGCCGGCGCAATGAGCACCGCCGAGTTGGGCATCTCGCTGGCGCGGATGATTCGCGAGGACAAGGTCCACGCCATTTGCTCGACGGCGGCCAACTTCGAAGAAGACTTCTTCAATCTGCTGGCGCACGACGAATACTACATCGCCAGCAACTACCGCGACCTCTCTCCGGCAGACGAAGCGGCGCTGTGCGAAAAAGGCTTTAACCGGGTGACCGACACCTGCATCCCAGAGACCGTCATTCGGCACTTGGAAGGCAACCTGATCGATGTCTGGCAAGCTGCGATCAACAAGAGCGAGTCGTATTTCCCGTACGAATACTTCTTTCAACTGCTCGACCAGGATCGGCTCAGCCAGCACTACCAGATTCCTCCGGAACATAGCTGGGTCATCGCCGCCTGGGAAAAGAAGATTCCAATCTACACGCCCGGCTGGGAGGATTCGACCCTGGGCAATGTTTTTACGGCCCGCTGCATTGAAGAGCGGATCAGCCTGCCGGCCGATGCGCGATTCACGTCGCCGCATCAGGCGATCAAGAGCGGTACGCAGCAGTTGGAGCATCTGGTCCACTGGTACCAGGCGACCGACAGGGAACACTCGATCGGCTTCTTCCAGATCGGCGGCGGCATTGCCGGCGACTTCCCGATCTGCGCCGTCCCGCTGATGCGGCAAGACATGGAGCTAGACATCCGCCACTGGGGTTACTTCTGCCAGATCTCCGACTCGACCACCAGCTACGGCTCTTACAGCGGCGCCGTGCCGAACGAGAAGATCACCTGGGACAAGCTCGACGTCGACGCCCCCAAGTTCATGATCAACAGCGACGCCAGCATCGTGGCACCGCTGGTGTTCGCTTATGTGCTGGGAGA
>JBBDLY010000021.1:0-1610 GCA_040878585.1 Pirellulales bacterium | reverse complement strand
CGGAGAACAGCAGCGTGGCGCCTGGGGGGACTTCGTCCAAGTCGTCGACGAAGGTTGCGCCCAGTTCGCGAAACCGATCGACGACGAACCGGTTGTGTACAATCTCGTGATAGACGTAGATCGGCGTCCCGAAGGCCTTAATTGCCAGATCGAGACTGTCAATCGCCATGTTCACGCCCGCGCAAAAGCCGCGCGGGCCGGCCAGTATGATCTTCATGCAATCCGTCTGGTTGACTTAATGAAAAGTGATGCGACTACCCAAATAAGTAACCGCAAACAGCTACCGGTTTATTAACACCTCTTTTACTCCATCATAGTGCCAGTGCTGCTGGTTGGGTAGGTCAACGACGTGCCCCACCGGCACCTAATAGCCGTATGGCTCGAGTTTCATCTGCGTATTTCTGCGCAATCTGCGGACACCCAGCGTGGTTGTCCGCAGATGACGCAGATACTCGCAGATAGTGTCCGTCGCTCCAATTTCAATGTTCGAACAACTTGCCAATTTCAATGGTGGCGACTCAAGCTGTCGGCGATCAGCTATCAGCAAGGAAAAAAGCGGTTCCTGGTTGCTAACGGCTGATTTCCGACAGGCAACGATGTGCCATCCATCAACTAAGTTTCATCTGCGTATTTCTTCGCAATCTGCGGACGCCCCAACGTGGTTGTCCGCAGATCACGCGGAACTCCCTTAAAGCCCAGGCTCTTCGTCATGTTCGGCCGGCGGCAGTTGTGGCAGCATGTCGGCGAGGAACTTGCCGAGCGCCTCGGCGGCCAGCAGCGAGACTTCCTTGAGTTGCCACATATCCTTGACGCTGGAGACGCGGTTCAAGAGCGCGCCGGTGGCCGCGCCCAATTTTCCGGCGGTGCTCTGCTGCTCGAGGATGGCGCGGATGTCGCGTGGCAGATCGTCGGCGACCGTATCGCTGATCACATGCACCGCCAGCAGCGGCGTCTTCTCGGCTTGGCAGGCGTGGGCCACATCGATCGCCGTCCGCTCGACGGCGTCGGCCTTGAACTCGGCCGCCAGCGCCTGCTTCTGGGCAATGCGATTGTACGGCTGATCGGTCGACAGCAACCCGCCGACGCGAATCGCCGGCTTGCCGTCCGACTCTTCCATTTGCACGTCGATCGCCACCGAACGACCGTCGGCGGCGACGATCCGCTGGGCGACAAAAATCTGGCCGCGCCGCAGGCGGTCGCTCAGGCCGCTGGCAAAGCCGGCGGCGACGACCCACCGTGGCTGATGGGCGCGAATGATGGTGCGCGTGACCTCGTCGGCCGGTCGCTTGAACTGCTCGGCGAACGCCAGTACCACCCGGCGTCCGCGGATTTCGCCAAAGGTCGCGCGAAAACCCTCGCCGCGAATCCCGACGGTGCCGGTCAGTTGATCGGCCAGGCTGCCCAGTTCCGAGGCCGACGCGGCGATGATCAGCACGTCGCACCGCACGTCGCGCGGCTCGTCCGCCTCGTCGTCTTCGCCGGACGACTGTTGGTTGGCCCGCTGGCGAACCGCGTCCATGGCCGCTTTTTGCACGTGTTCACGCGCCTTGCCGTAGGCCCAGTTGCGCAACAGATATTGCCACATGAAAGTTTCCGATCGATGAAGAAGG
>JBBDLY010000020.1:0-1617 GCA_040878585.1 Pirellulales bacterium | reverse complement strand
GTGGAGTCGGTGGCGGGCGCTTCGTCCGGACTCGCTCCGCTGGCTTCGGTCGCCTCGCTGGCCGCCGGCAGTTCGTCCTCGGTCGACTCGGGCGTGAAGATCGCGTTGAGGTCGATCCGCGCCAGCGAATCGCTCGACTGGTTCATCCGCTCGAAAATTTCCTCGAAGCGACGACGCAGGACCGCCTCGTGATCCTCCAGGATCGCCAATAGTTGGCTTTCGTCCACCACGTCGAGCACTTCCGTCCTGCTCGATTCGATATGCGGTTCAGCCGCCAATGCGTAGTTGTCGCTCGCCTTGACGCTGATGCGGAACTTCTGTCCCGGCGTCATTGCCAGATCCATCGCGTCGAACAGCAACGGCGGCTCTTGCTCCAATTGACCGTTCGCGGGGGTGGGGAAGTAGTGCTTGCGCACTTCGTCGTTGTCGATCCGATACTCGAACCACGTCTTGGCCAGCCCATGGTCGTCGGAAACTTCACCCGCCAGCGGCAGCATCGCCTTGGGCGTGATCGCCGTGCCGATGCCGACAAACCGGGCCTCGACCACGGGCGGTTCATCCGGGATCATGTTGATCTGTAGCCGTATTGGTCGTCGGTTGGCGACTCGGTCGTTGTCGGTCATGGTAAACAACAGTTCGGTATCGGCCTCGATCTTGCCAATATCGCAGCGGAACGTTCCACGGCCGCCAGCGTCGGGAATGATCGAGATGGTGCGCGTCGCCTCGGGCGTATTGACGACGCACTCGACGGCCAACAGCGGCTTGGTCGCCTCGGCGACGACGACTACCTCGGTCCCTTCCGGTACCGACATCACGCCGGTAACTTGCAGCGTATCGTGGCGTTTTTCGAGGTAATCGGGATACTTGCTTTCCAGGCGGATATCCTTCAATTCAGGGCTGGGAACGACCTCGATCCACAGGTCGTCGATCCGATCGGCCTTGCCGAACAGGGCGTCGTGTTTGGCGACGACGCTGAACTGCGTGGACGATTGCACGTTCTCGAACGAATAGCGAAACGGCTGGCCGCGCTGTGTGTCGATTTGTGCGATCTTGGTCATATTGGCCGAGCCGCCGACGCCCGCCTCGCTTTGATACTCGACCAGAATCGCCTCGGGTATTTCGTAGACCTTCATCTGGCCGTCTTCGCGATCGCCGGCATCGGAAACGACGGCGTAGGCGTTGACCATCACGCCTCCACCCTTGGCCACTTTGTGGACTCGGCGACCGTCGACCTGCTCAAAACCGTCGACCTCGATCTTGGAGATTCGATCCCAGAGCCGGTTGCCGAGCAGGATGTTGCGATTGCCCCAAATCCCCATGGCGTTCGTTTGGGAGGAACCGAACAGTGCCACCGAAGCCGCCAGCAGCAAGGCAATCACGCCGGCGCGGAGCAGGGGGGCCATGTCGAACACGCCCGCCAGTCCGGCGTTACGGACAAGCTCGGCCGCCTCGTGCCGTGTATGTCGCAACATGCCGTCGTTGTAGCCGGCTTCGCTGCTCTTGCGTCCTTCCAATTCGATCGACGTGAGTAGCGAATCGTGAAACGTTCCATAGCGGCGTTCCAACAGCACGGCCATGCTGGCGTCGGAGAGCCGCGCCGCCGCGCGGCCGACGACG
>JBBDLY010000019.1:0-9117 GCA_040878585.1 Pirellulales bacterium | reverse complement strand
GCCCCGCCAATCGCCGCCGACGTAGCCGGCGTTGTAAGGACGCCACGGGGCCGACCCCAACCATAGGTTCCAATCGACGACGTCGGGGTCCGGCGTCGGCTGGGCGGGAAGCCACTCCGACCGAATGGACGGAAAGTAGACGCTGGCGTAGAGCGTCTTCAGCTTCCCGAGCTTGCCGCCATGAGCAAGTTCCACCGCCTGCTGAAAGTTCGGCACACTGCGGCGCTGCGTGCCCGCCTGGAATATCCGCTTGGTTCGCTGAAAGGTCTCGTCGAGTTGCTGGCACAGTTCGATCGTCAAGCCGCACGGCTTTTCGCTGTAGACGTCCTTGCCCGCTTCGGCCGCCATCATCGAGGCCGGCGCGTGCCAGCGGTCGCCGGTGGCGATGAGTACCGCATCGATGTCTTGCCTGTCGAGCAGTTCCCGAAAGTCGCGGTAGAGACGGCAATCCTCGTTGCCGTAGGCGCCGTCGACCATCTGCTTGCCCGCGTCGCGGCGGCTGGCCTGCACGTCGGCGATGGCCACGCAGCGAACGTCTGCGAATTCGAGAATCGGCTTCAGGTCGTAGATGCATCGCGGGCCAATGCCGATCACCCCCAGCGTGATGGTTTCGCTGGGGGCTGACGCACCGTCCTTGCCCAACGCGGCGGCGGGAATGAACGTTGGCAGGGCGAACGTGGAAGCCGCCGCCGCCGAATAACGGAGAAAGTCGCGTCGGGTAGAAGAACTGCTCATGGCAATCTGCCTCGCTGTTAATCGAATCGTTTGAAAATACGATTGTAACAGCTTCTTGTCGCAATTTCGAATAGAATCCCGAGGCCGATGCCGCGAGTTCCGGCAAACCGCCTGCGGTTGGAAGCCACAGCCACGCCAATGCCGACATAGCTGACGATCCGCCCGCGGCTGGAAGCCGCAGCCACTTACGTCTTTTTCGCCCTAATGAAATCGAAGTGGTCGGTAAATTCAAGTATATCCAGGTCGGCGTGCTTTTGTTCCATTTCTTCCAGACCGGCGGCCAGCTCTTCTTCGTTGAGGCTGGTCAGCGCCGACATGTAGCAGTTGGCGACCATCCGGTGGTAGTGCTCCTTGGGAATGCGATGCTGGTGGTCGTGGCCGTCGTGGTCGACCGAAAAACCGGCCAGCTCGGACAATCGCACCAGTTCAATCGGATCGGCGTGCCATTCCAGGCACCGCGCCAGCGCCTTGTCGAACAGCGGATACTGCACGTTCGGCGGCACGTGGACCATCAGCAGAATCCCGCCGGTAGGTAGATTATTGTAGAGGTTCTGAAGCAGCGTTTCGATATCGTTGATATGGTGGATCGTCTCCTTGATCAGCACCTTGTTGTATTCGCCCGGCTTGCGGGAGAACTCCAGTGCGTCCTCGACGATCGGCGTGATCGGCACCGACTGCGGTATCTTGTCGAGCATCTCGCCGAATGGATCGACTCCCAGCACCGGCTGCTCAAACGGGACTTGTTCGAGAATGTCGCGGGAGTAGATGCCCGTGCCGCAACCGATGTCGGCCAGCACGTCGGCGGGCTTGAGTTCGAGCTTCTCGACCATCTTCGAGGTCAGATTGCGGACAAAATCATTCGAATAATGAAGGAACTCGTCGTAGTCTTTCGCAAGGCGGCGATAATGCTTGTCAAGTACTTCCTGCATGGGAACTCCTGGTTGGTGTCGGCGTTAGAAATAGGGCTTGGCAGTTATGCCAAAAACAGTGATGCCCAAAAACAGTGATACGAAAAACAGGTGTGTCAAAAATCGGTTGTGCTGGACAGCGCCGCGGTGCTGCGTTTATAAACGAGAATCACCCCGCGCCTTTCGTGACCTATTTGACGACCCAGCAAGGCAGCAAATGATCGACTCGGGTAACGACCACGACCTCTCCGATGAAGTGCTTCGCGCCATCCGCCGCATTCTGCGGCGAACCACCGAACACTCGCGACATCTCACTCGCGTGGCCGGACTGTCGGTGGCGGGCATGCTGTGCCTCAAGGCGATCGACGCCATGGAAAACGACGGCGAAGTGACCGTGGTGGGCGTGAGCCGCGCCGTGCATCTGGCCTCGGCGACGGTCTCCCGAATCCTTGACCGCCTGGAAGCGTCGCAACTCATTGAGCGGCGGCCAAGCCGGCAAGACCGTCGTCGCGTCTGCCTGGTGCTGACCGACACCGGCCGCCAAAAACTGCGCGAGCTACCGGAACCGCTGCAAGAGCATTTTGTCGACCAGTTGCGGGAATTGCCGCCGGAGACGCAGCAGCAGATTCGCGATACGTTGCAATTGGTGGTGCGCATGATGGAAGCCGACACGCTCGACGCCGCTCCCATCTTGACGCCGGAGCCGGATTTCAAGAGCGCTGACGAATGACGGCGGTGCGATCGAACGAGCATCGTCCACTCAGTGTTAAAGTTTGTCGACCGGTACGATGTCGCGCTCGCCGAGAAACTCAGGGCGAGGGCGCTTGCCGCCGAACGGCGCCTCCAGTCGATTTTCGACGCTGTTGAACACCAAAAACAGGTTGGTTCTCGCATAAGGACTTAAATTGCCGGTGGACCCGTGCATGGTGTTGCAATCGAACACGACCGCCGAGCCGGGGGAACCTTTCGGCGCGACGATCCCCTCGCCTTGTTCGACCAGCAGTTGCATCGCCTCGGCCGTCGGCACGCCGTACTCCTGCTTGCGAAGCGAGTCCTTAAAGTGATCGTCCGGCGTCTCGCCGGCACAGCGGATGTACGTTCGGTGAGAACCTTGCACCAGCATCAACGGACCGTTGAATTCATGATTCTCCGTCAAGTTAATGGAGATACTCACCGCCCTCATCCGCGGCATGCCGTCCTCGACGTGCCAGGTTTCAAAGTCGGAATGCCAGAAGAACTCCTTGCCGTTGACCGGCGGCTTGAAGTTCACGCGCGACTGATGCAAATAGACCTCGCCGCCGAGAATCTGCCGGGCAATACCGGCCACTCGCGGGTCGCGGCAGATGGCGCGAAACGTGTCGTTGGTGCGATGCACCCGAAAAATCGAACGCACGGCGTTGCCGTTTGGCTCGATGATGCAATCGTCCTCGGCGGGATCGATGGCGGCGGCCAGCCGATTCGCCTCGGCCAACAGGGCGGCGGCCTCCGCCGATGAAAGAAGCTGCGGCAACGACAGATAGCCGTCTCGCTTGTGTCGCTGCAATTGGTCGTCCGCGAGCGGACCAGGGTGATCACCCCAGATGACGGGATCCTGCCGCTGGGCGGCTTCCCATTGCGACGCAACGCGGGAGGCGTAAGGATCGGCTACTTCGGTGACTTGTGCGTTCATGATGGCTCTCCTTGTTCGGCGAGTGTCATTAGCGGATAAACGCCGTTTTCGTCGTGCGTTTCCGGACCGACCAGCGGCGGATTGAAGACGCAGACCATTCTCAGCCGCGATTCCGCGGTCAGCGTGTGCTTGTCGTGTCCATCCAAGGCGTAGATGGTGCCGGCTTCGATCTCAAATCGCTCGCCGGTCTCTTCCACGATGATGTGTCCCTTGCCTTCGATGCAGTAAACCGCTTCGAGGTGGTTTTGGTAATGCATCTCCGTAGAGGTGCCGGCGTGGATTACGGTGTCGTGCATGGAAAATCCCATCGCGTCGTCGGCTAGCAGTAGGCGACGACTCGACCAGTTCTCGGCATGAACTTCGCGGTCGGTTCCGGTCAGGTCGTTGAGATTACGAACTATCATCGGATTTGCTCTCACTTGTCCATTTTTTGGGGTGGGTACTCGTTTCAGTTGGATTGCGAAGCAGAACCGCTTTGGCTGGCGGCCCGCCGTGGGGATTCTCCCAACACCGCGTGGGCGCCGTCGGTGAGGATCTCCAGCCCTTGCTCCAGTCCCGCCGACGAGATGGTCAGCGGCGGCAACGTCTTGAGAACTTCTCCCTCGGCGCCGGCCGTTTCGATGATCAGGCCGTTCTCGAAGCAATGCTGGGAAATCTCTCTAGCAGCCGATTTATCCTCGAACTGGATTCCCTGGATCATGCCTCGGCCGCGGACCTCCGCGTCGTATTCGTCCGCCAGTTCCATCAGCGTCTGTTCGATCTGCTTGGCGTTGCCGCGGACGCGCTGCTTCAATTCATCGTCGCGCCAATACTCGTCCAGCGCCGCGGTGGCGGTAACAAACGCCGGATTATGTCCCCGAAACGTACCGTTGTGCTCGCCCGGATCCCACTGATCCAACTCCGGCTTCATCATCGTGATGGCAAACGGCAATCCGTAACCCGACAACGACTTCGAGAGACAGATAATGTCGGGCGACAGTCCGGCCGGCTCGAAACTGAAGAACGGACCGGTGCGTCCGCAGCCGACTTGGATGTCGTCGACAATCAGCAGGGCGCCAACCCGTTTGGCCAGCTTTTCCAAAGCCTGCAGCCATTCGCCGCTGGCGACGTTGACGCCCCCTTCGGCCTGCACGGTTTCCACAACGATCGCCGCCGGCGGTTCGATTCCGCTGCTGCTGTCGGTGAGATAGCCTTCCAGCAGTTGAATGGTATCGACGTCGGTGCCGAAGTATCCGCAGAACGGCATGTGCGAGGTGTCGGTCAACGCCACACCCGCGCCGGCCCGTTTGCCGGCGTTGCCGGTTAGCGCCAGCGCTCCGAGCGTCATGCCGTGAAAACCGTTGGTGAAGGCGAGCGCATGGGCGCGGCCGGTCACTTTGCGGGCCAACTTCAGCGCCGCCTCGATGGCGTTGGTGCCGGTCGGGCCGGGGAACATGACGCGATAGTCCATGTTGCGCGGCTTGAGGATCACCTTGTCCAAGGTTTCCAGAAAATGGCACTTGGCGGTGGTCGCCATGTCGAGCGAGTGGGTCACACCGTCGCCGGCGAGATACTCGATCAACTTGTCGCGCAGCACGGGATTGTTGTGCCCATAATTCAAGGCGCCGGCGCCGGCAAAAAAATCAATGTATTTGCTACCGTCCTCTGCATAGAGGTATTCGCCGCGGGCCTTCGAGAAGACCTTGGGGAAATCGCGGCAGTATCCGCGGACTTGTGATTCCATTCGTTCAATCGTTTTCATTTTTTCTCCGGGATGGGGCCTACGCGTACGACCTGTTCTGCTTCATGCGAATCGTGGCCAAAATCCTCTTGGCGAAATCCGTCTTCCACCACAAACGGCGCTTCCAACTCTTCCGCCAAGCGGGCGAACAGTTTTCGCGACGCTTCGTTCGAGGGTGCAACCGTGGCTTCGAGATACCGCACCTGGCGACACGCCACTGAGGCGAGTAAATCCAGGAGCAGTTGCCGTGCCAAACCTCGGCGTCGATAGTCGGCGGCAACGGCGATCTGCCATACAAAGAGCACGTCCGGCCGACGGGGAGGGATGTAGCCGGTCGCCATCGCCGCCAATTGGCCGTCGATCTCGGCTACGCGGCATGTCTCGGAAAAGTCTCGGCAGAGAAGCAGATAGCTGTAGCAAGAGTTGACATCGAGGATCGCCGAGTCGCGCACCAAACGGTGGATGGAAGCGCCGTCGACCACCTGGGGTGGCCGCGGACGCGCCAGCTTGCACTCCGAATTGTCGGACGCCGTATCGAAACTCAAAACAATCCTCGAACCTGCCAGGCTGCTGCACAACAGTAACTAGCCCGTAGCGGGGTGCCACGGTCGTCCGCGTGGGACAAAGGAATTTAGTGAGGGTAACATTATTTGCTAATACACTAATTGCATTAGCAGCAATTCATTGGGTAGACTCTAAGTCATCCGGCCCTTTCGATCAACCGCCCCATGCGCCGTGACTTGCCAACACAACTCAAAATAGCCACGCAACTAATTATGAATAAACCACTTAAGAAAATCCGAACGAATCGCGTCCAAACTGGTTCGCGATCTGGAAAAGTCAGCATGGCGGGGTTGGTACTCCTCGTGTTGCTAGGACTTTGCGCCACCGGTGTCTACATCTATTCAATCACACGAGGGGAAAGCGAGGGTTCCTGGGATCGCCTGCAAGAGTCTGGTGTGATTCGCATTGGTTATGCCAACGAGGCGCCCTATGGCTACATCGACAGCACGACGGGCGAGATCACCGGCGAGGCGCCGGAGATCGCCAAAGTCGTTCTGAAACGCATGGGCATCGACCACATTGAACCGGTCGTCACCGAATTTGGCTCGCTCATCCCGGGCCTCAAGGCGGGACGGTTCGACGTCATCGCCGCCGGCATGTATATCACTCCGGAACGGGCGCGAGAGATCGACTTCTCCAACCCCACCTACGCGATCGGCGAGGCGCTGATCGTCGCCGCCGGCAATCCGCTGGCGCTGCACGGCTTCGAGGACATCGCCCGGCACGAGTCCGCCCGCATTGGCGTGATGGGTGGCAGCGTCGAGCACGTCTACGCCCGCAAGCTGGACGTGCCGGAGCCGCGGATCGTCGTGCTGCCGGACTATCCCAGTGCGATCGAAGCGTTGAAGACCGACCGTATCGACGCCGTGGCGGCGACCATTCTGACCGCCAACGATTTGTTGAGAAAGGCCGACAGCGCGGAGATCGAGCTGGCCGATCCGTTTACCGACCCGGTGATCGACGGCGAATCAGTCAAGGGCTACGGCGCCTTTGGATTTCGACGCGAGGACGACGAGCTACGCCAGCGATTCAACGCACAACTGGCCGATTTTATCGGTAGTCCGGAGCATCTGGCGTTGGTGCGGCCGTTCGGCTTTTCTCAACAGACGCTGCCGGGCGACGTGACCGCGGACGAATTGATTGCCTCGCCGGCAGAAGACTCTCCGACCGACGCGTCCGCGGCCCAGTAATACGCAATGGCAGTCGCATTCAACGATCGAGCCAATAGATGGAGTTGCCCCCGCCACTGGATTTGCTACCGCTGCTCCTGCCGGGACTGTGGATGACGTTGCTCATCACGGCGGGCGGTTGCGTCGTCGCACTGGTCGCGGCGCTGGCGGCGGGGCTGGGGCGTCGCAGCCAGGACGTCATCATCCGCTCGGTGGCGACCATCTACATCGAGACCTTTCGCGGCACTTCGGCGCTGGTGCAGCTCTATTGGTTCTACTTCGCGCTGCCTCTGCTGCTTGGCATTCGGCTCGACGCGGTGCTGGTGGGCATCCTCGTGCTGGGCCTCAACATCGGCGCCTACGGTGCTGAAGTCGTGCGTGCGGCAATCAACGCCGTCTCGCCCGGCCAGCGTGCGGCCGCCAAGGCGCTGAACCTGTCCCCCTGGCAAACGATGCGACACGTCGTCCTGCCGCAAGCAGTCGTGATGATGTTGCCGCCGTTTGGCAATTTATTGATCGAACTGCTCAAAAGTACCGCCCTGGTATCGATGATCACCGTCAGCGATCTGACGCGCGTCGGCATCGTAATCCGAGACGACACGCATCGTACCGTGGCGGTCTTGAGCATGTTGCTAGTCATCTACTTCCTGATCGCCTCGGTGCTGTCGGCGGGCATGAGGGCGCTGGAGAAACGAATGACGCGCGGCCTCGACTATGGAGGTAGCGCATGATTTGGAACTGGGACTTTGCCGTTTCCATACTGCCAACCATCCTGAAAGGACTGGCCGTCACGCTGCAAGCCGTGGCGCTGGGAATGACGATCGCCTTGGCGCTGGGGCTGTTCTGGGCGATCGTGCGACGTTCGCCCCGCAGATGGATTCGCTGGCCGGCAAACTTGTTCGTCGAATTCATTCGCAGCACGCCGCTGTTGGTGCAGATTTTCTTCGTGTTCTTCGTGTTTCCACATCTGGGCCTGACGTTGTCGCCGTTGACGGCCGGCGTATTGGCCTTGGGCGTTCACTATAGTTGTTACACGGCCGAGGTCTATCGCGCCGGCATCAACGCGATCAGCCGCGGCCAGTGGGAGGCGGCCCGCGCGTTGAATCTCTCCCGGTTTGCCACCTATCGGCATGTGGTGCTGCCGCAAGCGATTCCGCCGATCATACCGGCCTTGGGCAATTACCTGATCGCGATGTTCAAGGACGCACCACTGTTGTCGGCGATCACGGTATTAGGCATACTGCAACGAGCCAAGAATATTGGCAACGAGACGGGAAGCTACCTGGAACCGATGACGATCGTCGGCGTGGTCTTTCTCATCCTGAGCCTGCTGGCCGGGCTGGCCGTCGGCTGGCTCGATCGGCGGCTGAAACTGAAAACCTCATGACCGACGCCACCCCGATCTTGCGGATCGAGAACCTGCACAAAAGCTACGGAGAACTGCAAGTTCTTCGCAGCCTCGATTTGGACGTATCGGCTGGGGAAAAGGTCGCGATCATCGGCCCCAGCGGATCCGGCAAGTCGACTTTGCTGCGGATCCTGATGACGCTCGAAGCGCCAGACGACGGAGCCATTCTCGTCGACGGCGCGACCCTTTGGCAATCGGGTGCGAGAATCGATGAAAAGCAGCTTCGCCGGCTCCGCGGCCAGTTCGGCATGGTGTTTCAGCACTTCAATCTATTTCCACACAAAACGGTGTTGGGCAATCTCACGTTGGCGCCGCGGCTGGTGAAACACGCAACCGCCGCCGACGCGGAAACGCAAGCCAGACGACTGCTGGAAACAGTCGGCTTGCAAGACAAGGCCGACGCCTACCCCGCGCAGCTCTCCGGCGGCCAGAAGCAACGCGTGGCCATCGCCAGGGCGCTGGCGATGGAGCCGCGGATCATGCTGTTCGACGAGGTCACCTCCGCGCTCGATCCCGAACTGGTCGGCGAAGTCCTCGCCGTGCTGCGCAAGCTTGCTCGCGAGACCGACACGACCATGCTGATCGTCACGCACGAGATGAAGTTCGCCCGCGACATTGCCGATCGCGTGCTGTTCTTCGACCAAGGCGCGATTGTAGAAGCGGGACCGCCGGAGCAGATATTTACCGAACCGCGACACGAACGAACCCGCGAGTTTCTTGCCACGGTACTCGATAATGGATTCGTTTAGATGAAGGACATAGCTGATTGATGGCACATCGGTAGCTGTCAGCTATCAGCTTTCAGCTATTAGTAAGGAAAATCGCGGTTCCTGATTGCTGACGGCTGATCGCTGACAGCTCTTGGAATTACTCAATTTCATCAACCACCAAGACATCCCATGCCATTGCGACCATTTATCGACAGCTCAGTATTGCTGTTCATG
>JBBDLY010000018.1:0-1621 GCA_040878585.1 Pirellulales bacterium | reverse complement strand
ACGTCGAGAAAGTTGGCCGGCTCGCCGCCGTGCAGCTTGATCAGGTCCATGGTGCTCATAGCCAAGCCGGCGCCGTTGACCAGGCAGCCGATGTTGCCCTCGAGCTTGACGTAGCTCAGCCCGGCGTTGGCGGCCTGCACTTCCGATTCTTCTTCTTCGCTCAGATCGCGCAGTTGCCGCACGTCGGGGTGACGGAACGAGGCGTTGTCGTCGAAGGTCATCTTGGCGTCGAGTGCGATCAGTCCGCCATCGCCGGTGACGACCAGCGGGTTGATTTCGGCCAGGCTACAGTCTTGGTCGACGAACACCCGGCACAGCCCTTTCATGAGCTTCTCGGCCGCACGAACGCCGGCCCCCTCGATGCCGAGTTTCTTGCAGACTTTGCGAACTTGAAAGCCCTGCAGTCCCCGATCAGGATCAAAGGCCTCCTTGAAGATCTTTTCCGGTGTCTCCTCGGCTACTTTTTCGATGTCCATGCCCCCCTCGCTGGAGACCATCATCACCGGCAGGCCGACCGCCCGGTCGACGACGATTCCCAGATACAGTTCGCGGGCGATGTCGCAGCCTTCCTCGATCAGCACCTGCCGCACCGTTTGGCCCGCGGCACCGGTCTGGATCGTGACCAGTTCGCCACCGAGCAGGTTCTCTGCGACCGTGGCGGCTTCGTCGCCGCTCTTGACCAACTGCACGCCGTGCTGCTGTGGCTTGGCCTTGATCGTTCCTTTGCCGCGACCACCGGCATGGATCTGAGCCTTGACGACCGCCAGCGAACCACCCAGTTCCGCGAAGGCGTTGCGAGCCTCCTCGGCAGTTTGGGCGACCAGGCCGCGGGGAACGGCCAAGCCCGCGTCGCGGAGAATCTGCTTGGCCTGAAACTCGTGAATTTTCATGACGCATCCCGGTAGTGATCGGTGTTGATCTCGAATCGATTCGAGTATAGAAGGCGGTCCGCGGGATGGTCAACGACCCCCATGCCCTTCTTCATCTCTCATTCGCATTCTGCACGACCACCCTTACTTGCTGCCCAACATCTTCTTCATCTCCGCCCAGGTTCGCGTATTGGCTACGTCCGGGGCTGTCAAACCGGCGCGTTGCGCTTGCAAGATGCCGTAGCGCATGCAGTCGAGACCGGACGTCTTGTGCGCGTCGGTGGAAATGACGATCGGGACGCCGTACCGTTTGGCCGCCGCGCAGTAAATGTCGTTCAGGTCGAGCCGGTTCGGGTTGGCGTTCAGTTCTAGGAACTTTCGGTGCTTGGCCGCGGCTTCCATCACCGCTTCCATGTCGACGTCGTACGGCTCGCGGCGATTGATCAGCCGGCCGGTCGGATGGGCGATCACGCAGACGTGGGGATTGGCCATGGCGTCGACGATCCGCTTGGTAATTTGCTGCCGCGGCTGGTTCTGTCCGTAGTGGATGCTGCCGATCACCCAGTCGGCTTCGCTAAGGACTTCGTCGTCGAGGTCCATCCCGCCCGCTTCGAGAATGTCGCACTCAATGCCCTTGAGGATGGTAAAGCTTTGGGCCTGGTCGTTCAGCTTATCGATCTGCTCCCACTGTTTTCGCAGGCGGTCGGCGTTAAGACCGTTCGCCATGCTCGTTCGTTTGGAGTGGTCGGTGA
>JBBDLY010000017.1:0-1628 GCA_040878585.1 Pirellulales bacterium | reverse complement strand
CGCCATGGAATGGGTGTTGGAAGCGTTCATCATGTCTCCTTGCACGTGGCGGACGCTGCCAGCGTCCGCAAACCCTGTTGTTGCTCCAAACTTGAACTGCACCGCAGGGCAAGCTGACAGCTTGCCCGCGGATGCTGGCAGCATCCGCCACGTGGCAAGCTGGCAGCTTGCACAACGCTACCTCTCAAATTGTAACCGCAGCAGTAGTTCCTTTACGCCGGTCATTGGTAGTTCGTCGAACTCGACCGCTTTATTGGAACAAATCAGCAACGGCGACTCGGCCGGCTCGTGGCCCGGCGTCGCGGGGCGGCCGTGGCTGCCGCGAACGATGCTGGCGTCCAGGCCGATCACGTCCATGTAGTAGCGAAAGCCAAGCAACTTGCGGGCCAGACGTCGGGCCACCTTCAACTTGGGAAACTTCAACTTGGGATCGAGGAACAGTTCCACCGGATCGTAGCCCGGCTTGCGGTGGATGTCGACCGTGGGAGCAAAATCGGGGGCCAGCGCGTCGTCGAGCCAAAAGTAATAGGTGAACCAGCTACGCGGCGCGGCGACGACGACCAGCTCGCCGGCGCGGGGGTGATCAATGCCAAACTCCGCCTGGGCGGCGCGATCGAGCACCCGCTCGACGCCGGGCGTGCGGCCGAGCAGCTCGGCCACCGCCGCCACGTCTTCCGCCCGGCCGACGTACACATGCGCCACTTGGTGGTCGGCCACGGCGAACGCCCGGCTGGCGCCGGCGTCGAGCGTTTCCCAGCCGAGCGGCTCGCGGCGGACTTGCAGGTAGCCCGCTTCGCGCAGCACCCGGTTGAGATGCACCGGCTGGTCGACGTCGGTGATGGCATATTCGGATACCACGGCGATCTCCGCGCCGCGTCGGCGGGCGGCATCGATCAGGCGGCCCGCCTCGGCGTCGATCAGGCGCACGTCCGCGCGGATGCGGGGATCGCTCGCTCCCAATCGCTGCAAGTTGTAATCCAGGTGCGGCAGATAGACGAGCGTGAGCGTGGGATCGTGGTCGGCCATCACCTTCAGCGCGGCGTCGGCGATCCAGCGGCTGCTGTCGATGTCGGCGGTCGGCCCCCAGAACTTGAACAGCGGAAACTTGCCTAGCTCGGCTTGCAACGTGTCGCGCAACTCCGGCGGCGTGCTGTAGCTGTCGAACAGCTTGCGGCCGTCGGCCGGATAGCTCGGCCGGGGCGTCATGGCCCAGTCGACCGCCGCGTACATGTTGTACCACCAGAACAGCTTGGCCACGGTATAGGCGGGATCGCGGAGCCTCGCCGCGTCGTACAGCCGCTCGCCCTGGACCAGATGGTTCGACTGCAACCAGAATCGCACCTCGGCCGTGTCGCGAAAATACCAGCCGTTGCCGACAATCCCATGCTCGCGCGGCGGCAAGCCGGTGAGCAAGGTCGCCTGCGCGCTGCAAGTGACCGCCGGCAGCACCCCGCCGATCGGCCGGGCAAAGCCGTCTGCCGCCAACCGACTGAGCAGAGGCGTATCGGGGCCAAGCATCTCATGCGTCAGGCCGACGACGTTGATAACGACAAGCGGTTTGGTCATGGTTAAGATGGGTCTGGGCTGCGCAAAAGCGGTGTCATGGCTGAAGTTACTTTACCCTGTTT
>JBBDLY010000016.1:0-9186 GCA_040878585.1 Pirellulales bacterium | reverse complement strand
CCAGTTCGTGGTTGTTTGTCAAATTGCCGATTCGATTTCGACCTGACCTCCTAGCATGCCGCAACGCTTCCAATCCAAGGCGACCGCCAGCCAGGATTGCACCGGACCTGCATTGCGGTTTCAGGCCCCCGATACGCTGCCAGAAAGTCGCCATTTGACGCGACCCGATTCGTGACGTAGATAACTATATCGACGCTTCGTATTCGCGAAGACATAGCGCGCGCAGTTCCCTCGCCGGATTCAAGCTGCGCGGGCGCGCCTACCTCATCGAACCATACTCCGACCGACGCTGCGCCCCTGGGACGAAGGGATCGGTCTTGCTCGACCCGTGCGAACTGAAGAGGCAACCATGATGACAACGCTGGACGTATGCGCACCGGCCGCGACGGTCGTATTGAACGGTAGACCCTCCACTGGCGACACCTTGCGCGGATTCATCCGCGGTATGTTGGCCCAGATGTATCCGGAAGGAAAGATTCTCGATCGCCGCCGCGATCGGCGCTTTCCGTTCGCCCACTTGCTCCGCCTGACCCCGGTCGCACCCGACGGACTGACGATCACGGGCGAGCCGATGGTGGTCGTCGGCAAACATCTCAGTGAGGGAGGGCTGGGCTTCTTCCACCCGCACCCCATCGTGGCCCGCCGCGTGGTGGCCACGCTCAGCGCGCCGTCGGGCCACGAGATGGACGTGCTGCTGGACCTCACCTGGTGCCGCTTCACCAAGGAAGGGTGGTACGAAAGCGGCGGACGTTTCCTGCGCGTGCTCGACCGCAACGACCTGCGACCACAAACGATCGCGGCCGCCGCCGGCTAGGGTCGTTCCCACTTGCATCCGAACCACGCTCGACAACTTCTATGGTGGCAACGCGAGCTGTCAGCGATCAGCCGTCAGCAACCAGGGACGGCGTTGTTCCTTGCTGATAGCTGATCGCTGATAGCTGACAGCTAGCGATGTGCCATCAATCAGATATGTCCTTCGTTAAAATCTGGAGCTACGGAATACGGCTAGCTGCCCGATTCAGCGCTGATTTCGACCAGATCTTCCTGGGCCACGTAGGGATTGATAATCATCAGCGGACGCCGTGCGGACCGTTCCGGCAGGATGGTCGTTTCCGGCTCCGGCGCGGCCGGCAGTTCTTCCGCTTGGGGCGAATCGACGTACGGGTTGTGTACCTCGGCCGGCTCGACTTGCTCGTAGTGCGGCGTAAGCACGGTGGGCGGATAGGCGTAAGGGCTCCAGCCGTACGGCCGCGGCACTGGATGGCTGTAGTAAACCGGCGGAAACTGCGCGAAGTACGGCAGCGCCATGTCGGAGTACCCGTTGCGATTCAAGTAGAATCCGCAGCCGCCGCCATACGGATACTGCGCCTCGGCTTGCGATGCGACAACCGCGCCGCCGGTGACGGCGGTTAACACTAAGGCAATAAGACGAACGTGACGCATCGGATGACTCCTCAAGGTGGATGACTCGGGCGTTGCTTCCAGCAAACGGGCGATCACGCCCGTCCATTCCAGGCTAGTCGGACCGACCGCCAGACTCAAGCGATCCAGAGAAAATCACCGGGAGAGACCCGTGAACATCCGCATGAACAGCCCAGGGCCGGGGGCGCCGCGCTCACGGCGCCGGCGACAGGACGATATCGAAGGGATTATCGCCCGGGCCGACCGACAAACTTAGTCCACTGGTCTCCACCCGCCGGTACTTGGCCGGAATCGGGACCGCGGTAACTGCCGGCGGCGGCGGGGCGCCGGGCATGGCCGGTTCCATCAAGGGCGGATTGACGGCCACCCGGTAGTTTCCCAGCGGCAGGCCGAAGCCTTGCGCCGTTTGCAGTTCATAGCTGCCGTCGGACTGCAACGGCGCGGTCATGTGGACGCCGCGCTCGGCGTTGCTGAAGATCACCAGCCCGGCCGGTACCGGTTCGCCGGCTAAGGTCACCTTGCCATGCACCTTTCCCTGCGGCTCGCCACGACCGCAACCCGTAGCTGCGCAACAGGCCGCCGCCAAGGCGAGGCTACCAAGCGTTTTGAACCACATTTCCATCGTCCCGGTTGGCCAAGTCATAGATGGTTTGAATATCGAGCGATTCGCTGAGAAACTGCACCGAGCCGTCGGCCAGCGCACCTTGCGCGCCGCCGGGATGCGCCGACTGCAATGGACGGTTCGGCCCGCAGTTGCCGGCCACTCCGAGGGCGGTCGACGACTTGTCGTTGACGCGATGCAGCGCAATGGTGAGATTGAAATGCCGTTCCCAGCCGTCGTTGCCGGGGCCCATCGCAAAGCCATGGTCGCAGTCGCTGCGGCATTCCATCAGCTCGCCCGTGGCGTTGCGGCACCAGTCGGACTGCTCGCCGATCGCCAGCGTATTGGTGGTGCCGTCGCGAATTTCGGAAAACGACACGCCGCGATGCAAGATCAAAACCCCGCCGGCGGCCACCCGTCCGGTCGCCGCGCCGCCGAGCGGGTCGCCCCCCGGTTTGTCCTTGGCGGTGGGATGATCGGTCGCCCCGGCAATGCCGACGTAATTGGCGCTCATCACGCTCTCCTCCGAGAGCGCCTTGACCATTGGCGGCAGCGGACTGGAGGGACAGCGCATCACCTCGAACTGAACGTCTCGCAGCAACGCGGCATTGTGCGGACTGGCGTCGAAGCCGAGCCAGCCGGTGTGGGGCGCGTCGAAATCGAATTGGTCGTAGAGGTTCTTTTGTTCCAGGTAGGGCATGATCTGCGTCCACCAGGAGTGCCCATAGCCGCCCGCCTTGCTGTAGACGCCGCCGGCGGGCAACTTGCCGTGCGTACTCTCGAAATTATGCAGCGCCAAGGCGATCTGTTTGAGATTGTTGGAACACTGCATCCGCCGCGCCGCCTCTCGCGCCGCTTGCACCGCCGGCAGCAGCAGCGCAATCAGGATGCCAATGATGGCGATCACGACCAACAGTTCGACGAGTGTAAAACCGTGAAGCCGGCCCCTGTTCTTGCTCCGCATTGATTTCTCCTCCGGCAAATGCGTTGGCTCCATGCAGCCGAAACGAGCTCCTACCTCCGCGTAACCGGCCCTGCGCGCGATGCCCACTGGCACACGGCTAGGCACCGCGTCATGCGTCCATTCAAGCTGTCGGAATTGGCTGGTCATTATACGGTCTACTAAAACCCTGCGTCTGTGATGACCTGGCCATCCTTGCGATTGCCAAGTCGGCCGTGTGTTTCGGGATCAATACTATAGCTGACCGATTGCACCGAACCATCGCACAAGGCAGCGTTGAGGGCGCCGGCATGCGCGCTGCCAAATCGCTCGGGAGTAGAAACCCCCGAGCGATCTTGCCGTGGTGGATACGTAATATGGGTCCAGCGGGCGATGTCCCAGTCGTGGCCGCCGTAAACGCAATTGTCGTCCCCGGCCGACATGCCGTTAAGGTACGCACTGGGATTAAGCGATTTCTCGGCCAAGAGGTAGGTCTGTGACAGACCATCTTTGATTGCGGCGGCCGTGACTTGACTGCCAAGATAGCTGATGCCGGTGTGATTGACGTAGTCGGCAGGCGTGCCGAAGTGCTGTACCGGTGTGTCGCCTGCGTTGACTGCGTAGTCGTTGTGGGCCAGCGCCGCGGGCAGATCGATGTTCTGCCAGTGATTGATATTGGCGTACGCTCCGACGCCACCCGGTT
Source organism: Pirellulales bacterium (assembly GCA_040878585.1). Taxonomy (GTDB): domain Bacteria; phylum Planctomycetota; class Planctomycetia; order Pirellulales; family UBA7805; genus JBBDLY01. Next base: position 5,520 of record JBBDLY010000016.1, on the reverse strand, counting down.
CGGCGGCGCGTCGTGTGGGACAATGGGCGATCGCCAGCGGCGTGGCGCAATGCTCCGACCAGACTTGCCGCTTCTCAGCCGTCGGCAAGCCGGCCCCCACCTGGCGAACGTTGTCCTGCTCGATGTAGGGCAACAAATTAAAGAAGACCCCGCCCGGTTGTTCCAGTCCGAACCCCAAATCGGGATCTCCCATCCACCAGGAACCCTTGCCGCCGGTCGGAAAGAACCCTTGGGAGTGCTCATGCTGCAACGCCCCCAACGCAAGCTGGCGAAGATTGTTGCGACATTGCACCATGCGAGCAGATTCCCGCGCGCTCTGTACGGCCGGCAGCAGCAAGGCGATCAGGATGCCAATGATGGCGATCACGACCAATAATTCCACCAAGGTAAAGCCGCTTCTGTGGCATCGCTTGGCGGCGATGCGCAAATATGTGCGACTCCGTGTCAACATGCGGTTATTCACTTTGGATCGCATCAATCGTCCGACTCGCAGTTCGAGTTGCCGGGCAAGTAATTCAGCCCATCAAGCAGTTATTGGCGTGAACGACGCTTTCTGTATCCTGCCATCAGGCCAAACAACGCGATCACGGCCCCCATGGCCCAGGTTGAAGGTTCCGGCACCGTGAGGGCGAAGATTTGCTCGCTGGATAGCAGGTATCCGTAAACTCTCACGTCGTCGATGCGGCCGTTAAAGAACCGGCTGCCGTCCCAAGCCCCAATCGTTGTGCCGCCCAAGCCCGCCAGTATGTCCAACGTGTGCAATGTCGAAGATTGGGCGATGCCGTTGACGTAAGGCGTCGAGACGCCGTCCACGGAGTCGTACGTGAATGCAATATGAACCCATTCTCCGAGCGGAATCGCACTTTCCGACTGCGCCCAGGGACTCGTATCGGAAACTGCATTTGTCGCTAACCCATTGTCGAGGTGGACATGCACACGACCGCCGCCCCAGCTATCGTTGGTAAACAAGGCATCGCAACAACCGAGGGCCGTCGAATCGGCGTTGACCCACATGGTGATCGTGTACTGATCTTGACCATTCAGTACCGGCCCGACAATATCGACGTACCCATTAACGCCGCGGAGGTCGAGGGCGCCGCCTCCCCTGATTGCGTCCCCTGTGATTGTGGCGCCGCCCCCTAGCGTGCCGTGGTTGCCAGCGCCAGAGGAATCGGCCCCGCCGGCATCGAACGTATAATGGGCAAGCATTCCTTGGGTGGCGGCGTTGTAGTGATTGCGGAGTTGGCTTTCGGAAAGCGCCGTATCGTAGATGGCGACTTCATCGATCAGGCCGTCAAACTCGCGGCCTCCACCAAAGCCACGACCGATGTCGACATTGGAACTGGCCGTAATGTTACTGAAGGTATTGGCATTCGACGCTCCGACTTGGACGCCGTTCTCATAAAGACGTGTGTTGCCGGATTCCGACACCAGCGCCACGTGCCGCCAGACTCCCATCGGGCTTGTCGAGAGGGGGACGAGCATCGCCTCGCCCGGTGCAGCGTCGACGTAAGTGCCGCTAACACCGATTGTGTGCAGTTGAAAGTGAGCAAAGTCGGTAGTGTCAGCGGAAACAACCGCCTGAAAATCAAGAGTATCCGTGGCGACGTTGACCCAGGCCTCGATGGTCACAGCCGACATCGACGGCCCGCCCCAGGTGCCGGGCAAGTCAACGCCGCTGTTTCCCACGTTACTAAAGGAGGCCGAGTTGCCGCCCGTGCCGGGAGCTCCGGCGGCGCCCAACACGACGCCAACGTCGTAACTGGCGTCGAACATATTGCCCGAGGAGTCGGCGGCCGTAGCGCCGCTAGTTTCCTCGAACTGCCAATAGCCGAGCGGATTGTCCGACAGGACCGTCGTTACGTAGGAGGCGTGAGCAGACGCCGCAGAAAGTGCAAGGAATGCGAAAACCGCGAGGCTGGCAAACCGGCGGAACGAAGAAACGAAGGGAACCTTCATCAGAGTATTCTCCACAATAGACATGGTTTAGTTATTCAACGCAAGTTTCTCTAGTCAGCTTTTCCCGCCACAAACAGCGATCGCACCTCATCATCACTCATAGCGCGCCCCAAGATGATCAGCTCATCAATCCGCCCGCCCAGCCACCGTTCGCCCTGATCCCAATTGCCGATTCGCGCCGGGCCGAGCCGCGCGGGATGCGCCGCGGCTAGTTGCAGTTGATGGTCGAGGGTGCCGTTGACGTAGAATCGTATGGTTCGCTCGTCGGCATCGTGAACCGCGGCCACGTGCAGCCAGCGGCCGTGCTGCTCATTTAGGGGCGTTTGCGAATCGACATGCTGCTGCCCCGACAACGCCAACCGCATTTTGGCGTCGCCGGTAATCATCCAGTGTACTTGCCCCGGATTGTTTTCATCCCAGCCGTCGCAGTGAAATATCGCTCGGTAATCCTGATCCAGCGGTTCAAGCCGCACCCACGCCGCCAGCGAAAGCTGCGGCCAGGTGCGTTCCCCGCCGACGTTGACCGCGATGAAGTCGCCCCCCAGAGACAAATCGGCGGCAACCGAATCGGACCAACGCCCGCGAACCTTTCGGAAACTACCGATGGAAGGGTCGGCGGACTCGAAATCGAATAAGGCGATCAGCGCCGGATCGGCGCGGAGTTTCGCCAGGGCCTCGCGACTGCCGGCGGAAGACTTGGCCACGGGCCGCTGAATGGTCGTTCGTTTCTTCCAAGCGGCGGCAACCTCGGCGTCGCCGTTCTCCTGGACGGTTACCTGCTCGCCGTTGGAGGCAACTCGGGCGGATTGGCCGCCGACGAGTTGCACGCGGGCGGCGCCGCGCCCTGCTTCCGGCAGTGGGATGCAGTCGACCTTGCCGTCGAACACCATCACGTCCACGTCGCCGCCCGAATGCACCTCGACGCCGAATTCCGTGCCGAGATCGACGATCCGCGCAAACGGCGAAGCAATCGCAAATCCAGACGCCACCGGCGGAACCGTGGCCCGCAAGTTGCCGGAATCCAACCGGCCGGCCGAGGAGGACTCGATGAGAAACTCGCACGGCCCCTCCAGTACCACGACCGCGCCGTCGGCAAAAGTGACCTCGGCCAGTCCGCTGCCGAGCACCAGCCGCTCGCCGGCAAACAGCTCCAGATTCTTCGCATTGCCTTCACTGGCCGCGTCCCACCTTGCGTACTGGGTGGTCGTGATCTCGGCCACCACTACCGGCCGACCATCGCCCGCAACTTGCTGCCGCTCGGGGATGGTCCATAGTGCCAGCGACAGCAAGATCGTGGTGATGACCAGGCTTGAGACCAGCATCGCCAGCGACAACGGCTGCGAAACGCCATCGACCACCCAGTACCACGCCCGCGTGAGCCGGCCGTCGGCAAGTTCCGTCGTCGGGCCGTCGGCGCCGCCGAGCAGTTCCTGCAACTGCTGCACCGACCGCGAGCGGCGGAGTTCGCGATCGAGCATGGCCTGGCAGAGCATGAACCGCAGATACTCTTGCTGGGCGGCTTCGTCGTCGGCGAGCCGGTCGACCAGGGCCGCGGTTTGCTGCTCGTCGAGATCCCCCTCGACAAGCTGCGCCAGGATGTATGCCAGGTCGTCGGCGGCGGGCGAGGAAGCGTTCATTCCTGCTCCTCCGCGGCGAGCTTTTGTTGAACGCACTCAGCCAATGCGGTGCGAATGCGATACAGCGTTTGCGCGATCGAGCCGGCCGGGCGGTTGAGCTGGTGGGCGATCTCCTTGACCGTCATGCCTGGCTCGTAGCGCAATTCCATCAGCTTGCGCTGCGGATCGGTCAATCCAGCCAGACACTCGCGGAGTGCGCGGCGGGTGTCGTCGGCCTGCGAGCTTACCTGCTGCGACTGAGCAGCCATCCGCTGGATAAGCTGATCGTTGAACCGCAGGCGGTCGCGGCCCAACTTCTGGCGCCAGGCGAGCACCTCGAAATAGGCCACGCTGCAAGCCCAGGCGCCGAAATCGCTGCCGGGCTGAAAGTCGTCCGCCTTACGCCACAGCACGACGTTGCTCTGCTGGACGACGTCGTCGGCCGAGTTTGCATCCCCCAATAGTGAGTAGACGTAGGCATACAGGCGGTCTTGCACCCCTATTAACTGCTGCACAAACTGTTCGCCCGGTCCGCTTTCCACAACAATCTCGCTGTCAGGAAGTGTTTACGGAATTTCCCTATCACCACTAAACAACGCGAGCGGCCGATCCATCAACAACAGGTGACGAAAAAATTCCGCCGGGCACCCTCCATCGCCTTTGCACCGCTTCGTCCCTCCCCGCTGCATGTATAGGCTGCTACAATACTTCCGTCACGTACTTTAATTTGAATGAGACCTATGAAATTGTGGGGAAGGAGAAAGCGGCTAGTCGATTACGCTAGCTGCGCTGGTTGAGCTGGCAAGCTCCCTCAACAGGGAATCGCACAGGTTGTGCGAAATTTGCCTAAGTTCAATGATCCGAACCTGCTCGTCGGAGCCGAAGGCTTCAGCGACGCGGGCGTATATCTGCTGCGCCCCGACCTATGCATTGTGCAGTCGCTCGATTTCTTTCCGCCGCTGGTCGACGATCCCTACCTGTACGGACAGATTGCTGCTGCCAACAGCATCAGCGACGTCGTTACAATGGGGGCCCAACCGGTCACCGCGCTGAACATCAACGCTTTTCCCGACGACAAGCTGGAACTGGAACTGCTCGGCGAGATTCTCCGTGGCGGGGCCGAGCGCGTCATTGCGGCCGGCGCGGTGATTGTCGGCGGGCACACGGTGCGCGACGTCGAAATCAAGTACGGGCTATCGGTCACCGGCACCCTGCATCCCGACCAGTTGTTCACCAACGATCGGGCCAAGCCTGGCGACGTGCTGTTGTTAACCAAGCCGCTCGGCACCGGCTTTGTCACCACGGCCTTCAAGGCGGGCAAGTGCGAGGCCGTTGTCTTGAAGGGGGCCACCGACAGCATGATTCAACTCAACTCGATCGGCCGCGACACGGCGCGGCGGCACGGCGGGCACGCCACGACCGACATCACCGGCTTTGGCCTCGGCGGCCACGCCCGAGAGATGGCCGACGGCAGCGGCGTAACAATCGAACTGGAAATCTCGCGACTGCCGATCCTCCCTGGCGCCGACGCCTTGGCGGCGGCCGGTTACATGACCCGCGCCAGCAAGTCGAACCGTCAGTACCTGGAACAACACATGCGAATCGAATCGACCGCCGATCGCGCCTTGCTGGAGTTCGTGTTCGACGCCCAGACTTCCGGCGGCCTGTTGATCAGCCTGCCAGAGGATCAAGCAGAAGCGGCCCGCACGTACCTGCAAAACGAAGGCGCCGCGGCGGCGGAAATCGTAGGACGGGTGCGGGAACGCGAGGACGTAGCGATCGTGTTGAGATAGGCTTGAGGCTGGAGGCGTGAGGCGTGAGGCCCGTGAGGCATCAAACATCAGCCGGAGGGCGCTAGCCCCGGTTAGCGCAGAAAAACCGGCCGCTAGCGCGGTGCGGCTGATGTTGTGGTGGCAACCCCCTGCGTCAATTCAATTTTTTCACA
>JBBDLY010000015.1:0-1631 GCA_040878585.1 Pirellulales bacterium | reverse complement strand
CTGCGCGAGCTGTGGGCGGCCGCGTTGTTTGCCGACGCAATCGCCAGCAGTCGCGACCTGTTCGGCTCCGGCGGCGAAGAAGCCGCTTACCGCGCGCTGGAAGGGCAGGGAGGCTCGGTCTTTCAACTGCCGCGGACGTTCGGCGATTACGAACTACAAGAGGAGCTCGGCCGCGGCGGAATGGGGGTGGTCTACCGGGCGCATCAGACGTCGCTCGACCGCACGGTCGCCTTGAAGATGATCCTCCGCGGGCAGTTCGCCACGGCCGACGACCAGGCCCGCTTCAAGGCCGAGGCGGAAGCCGCCGCGCGATTGGATCATCCGCACATCGTGCCGGTCTACGAAGTAGGCGAGTACCAGGGACACAACTACTTCAGCATGAAGTACGTGGCCGGCGAAACGCTCTCCGGCCGGCTGGCCGAAGGTCCGCTGCCGGCTCGCGAAGCGGCCCGCTTGCTGGCGACGGTTGCTCGCGCGATCGACGCGGCCCATGTCCACGGAGTGCTGCACCGCGACCTGAAGCCGTCGAACATTCTGATCGATCGGCAGGGCGAGCCGCATGTGACCGATTTCGGCCTGGCCAAGCGGGTCGCCGCCGGCGAGCAGCTCACCCGCACCGGCGCGATTCTCGGCACGCCGACCTACATGGCGCCGGAGCAGGCGGCCGGCAGTCGGGGCAAGATGGGACCGACGACCGACGTCTACAGCCTCGGCACGATCCTCTATCAAATGCTGACCGGTCGGCCGCCGTTTCAAGCCGCCACGCCGCTCGATACGGTGATGCTGGTCTTGGAGCAAGATCCGCTGCCGCCGAGGATGCTCAATCCCAAGGCCGATCGCGAGTTGGAGCTGATCGCCATGCGGTGCCTGCAAAAGCCGCCGGAGCTGCGCTACCAATCGGCCGCGGCGCTGGCGGGCGACTTGGAACTCTATCTGGCGGGCGAGCCGATCTCCGCCCGCAGCGGACGATTCAGTGCGATTGTCGGCCGCTGGTTTCGCGAGACGCATCACGTGTCGGTGCTGGAGAACTGGGGCCTGCTGTGGATCTGGCACAGCATCGCGCTGCTGGTGCTGTGTCTGGTGACCAACTGGCTGCACTTCCGCCGTCACGAGTGGCCGGTGTTCGAGCAGCCGTGGCCCTACTTGCTGCTGTGGGGTGGCGGGCTTGCCATTTGGGCGCCGATCTTCTGGGCGCTGCGGCGGCGGGCCGGCCCGGTGACGTTCGTCGAGCGACAGGTCGCCCACGTCTGGGGAGGCAGCGTGATTGCCAGCGTCTCGCTGTTCGCCGTGGAGATGATCCTGATCCTGCCTGTGCTCACGCTCTCGCCGGTGTTGGGCCTGATCAACGGCATGGTGTTCACCGCCAAGGCGAGTATTCTCTCTGGCGAGTTCTACTTTCACGCCACGGCGTTGTTTGTGACCGCAATCGCCATGGCTCTGCTGCAAGCGGCCGGCATCGACCTGGGGTTGACCCTGTTCGGCGTCGTTTCGGCGCTCTGCTTCATGGTGCCGGGCGTCAAGTATTACCGGCGGAGCATCGCCACCCAGCGGGACGCCGCCGATGAGTAGCACTTCCCCGATAGCAGTCACTGATATTTCTCCGGATGGTCTGTGGGTACTCGTATCCAACG
>JBBDLY010000014.1:0-1632 GCA_040878585.1 Pirellulales bacterium | reverse complement strand
GGCTGTTCGTCGTCGCTCGGCAAGTGTCAGATAACGAACCTACTCCCTCGTCACATTTTTGCAGCGGGTACCTCTGATGAAGACGCTTCATTTGTTGCGGTCGCTGTGGATTACTTCAGGGTTGCTGCTTGCCGCGCATGCGCCGCTGCATGACGCTACCATTTTCGATGATTTCGCCGGTTCAAGGAACTAAGGCATGACGCAACAAGCAAAGCGAGATTCTAGCTATGTGGGGCGACGTCAACCGGCACCGACAGCCGCTATTCGCATTCCAGGCGAGTCTCGCTCCCGACACGGTTTTACCCTTGTCGAACTCCTGGTGGTGATCGTCATTATCGGCATCCTCATCGGGCTGCTGTTGCCGGCGGTGCAGAGCGCCCGCGAGGCGGCTCGGCGGACGCAGTGCGCCAACCATCTCAAGCAGATTGGCCTGGCGACGGTTGCCTATGGCGAGGTGCATCAGATACTACCGCCCGGCGCGATCTGGAAGCACGACGGCACGCCGGTGCTCAATCGCGGTTCGGTGCTGGTGCATATCTTGCCTTTCATCGAGCAAGATAATCTGTACGAAGCGATCGATTTCAATACGTCGATCCACTTGCAGAAACTGCCCGACGGCACGGAAATTCGCAGCGTGGCGATCGGCACGTTTCGCTGTCCCAGCGATGATTTTCCACAAAAGCAGCAGATCGGCGCGCACAACGCCGGCTTTGAAGGGGGCACGGTCGCCTTTCACAACTACGCCGCCTCGCTGGGGCCGGGTGCCTTGAGCCGCAACTACTGGAACGGCGCGGCCAACACCTGCGCGCCCCATCCGTTCGAGTCGTTTGCCCGCGGGCCGGCCTACGTTTACAACGCCTACCGGGGATATCCGGGGCCGTTCTCCCGCACGATGATGCCGGTGCAGTTCGCCAACATCCGCGACGGCATGTCGAATACGATCTTCTTTGGCGAAGTCCGCCCGGAGTGTTCTCGCCATGTGCAGCACGGCTGGATGCACTCCAACAACGGGCAAGGCAAAACATCCACGATCATCCCGATCAACTACGACACCTGCAACACAACGGCGCCCAACGGTTGTAACAACTACGGCAATTGGGCCACCGAGTTCGGCTTTCGCTCGGCCCATGTCGGCGGCGCCTACTTCGTGATGGGCGACGGCTCGGTTCAATTCATCAGTCAAAACATCGATTATCAAACATACCAAAACCTGGGCGACAAGGCAGATGGACAAGCGGCGCAACTCTCGGGCACTTGAAGCAGGCGGACTGTGGGCCGTGTTGGCGATGGCCGTTGGCCTGGCCGGCTGCGACCGGAGGCCGCAGTTCGTTCAAGCCAGCGGCGTGGTGCTGCTCGACGGCCGGCCGGTACCAAACGCCGCAATAACATTCGAGCCGGTCGGCGGCGGCCCGCTGGGAGCCGCCAATACCGACAGCCAAGGACGATTCCAGCTTGCGACCAGCGATCGCAACGGGGTGGTGCCCGGCCAATACCGCGCGGCGGTCACCAAGTACGAAGTATTGAACATCGACCTTTCTAAACCGGGTGACTTCAGGACACTCGAAGTCCGCTGGATTGTGCCGCAACGATATAGTCAACTCAACACGTCCGGCTTGCAGTTCAAGCTCGACG
>JBBDLY010000013.1:0-1635 GCA_040878585.1 Pirellulales bacterium | reverse complement strand
GTTCAAAATCCTGATTACATTGCCACCCTTAAAGCCCTGGCTTCGGAGAGCCGTCCTATAGCGAGCCGTCCCAGCAAAACACCCGTCATTTCCATTACCACCTAACAAGGCACTTGAACATGAGCAGCAATCCGACCCAAGCACGTCGCAACTTCCTCAAGACGACCGCCGCCGGCGCAGCCGCCACCACGTTCGCCGCCAACCGGGCGATGGCCGAGGTCGGTGTGCGGCCGGCGGGCAGCGACAAGATCAAAATCGGCCTGATCGGCTGCGGCGGTCGTGGCACCGGCGCCGCGATCGACGCGCTCAGTGCCGGCGACGACATTGAATTGGTGGCCATCGGCGACACTTTCAAGGACCGTGCCGACGGGGCGCTTGCTTCAATTCAAGGGTCCGCTTCGGTGGCCGACCGCGTGAAGGTCGCCCCGGACCACGTCTTCACCGACTTCGACAACTACAAGCATGTAACCGACGCCGCCGATGTGGTGCTGCTGGCCACGCCTCCGTACTTCCGGCCGATGCATCTGGCCTACGCGATCGAGCAGGGCAAGCATGTGTTCTGCGAAAAGCCGGTCGCCGTCGACGGCCCAGGCATTCGCAGCATCTTGGAGACCTCGAAGCAGGCCAAGGAAAAAGGCTTGTCGCTGGTGTCGGGTCTCTGCTGGCGCTACCATCCCGCCAAGCAGGCCACCTTTGAGCAGGTCCACGGCGGCGCGATCGGCGACATCGTCGCCATGCAATGCAACTACAATGTGGGCGGCTTGTGGCACCGGGGCGACAATCCCGACTGGAGCCGCATGGAATACCAGATTCGCAACTGGCTCTACTTCACTTGGCTCTCGGGCGACTTTATCGCCGAGCAGCACATCCACAGCCTCGATAAGATGGCCTGGGCGATGAACGACGAGCCGCCGGTCAAAGTGACCGGCATGGGAGGCCGCCAAACCCGCACCGATGCACAATATGGCGACGCCTACGATCACTTCAGCAGTTGCTTCGAGTATGCCAACGGCGTGCGGGTTTTCAGCTACTGTCGGCAGCAGAACGGTTGCAGCAACGAAGTGAACGACTACATCATGGGGAGCGAAGGGGTCGTCGACGTGATGGCGCACCGCATCACCGTCGACGGCGAGAAGAAGTGGGATTACCGCGGCAAGGGGGGCAACATGTACCGACTGGAGCACGAGGCCCTGTTCGATTCGATCCGCAAAGGTGCCGCACTGAACAACGGCGAATACATGGCCAAAAGCACGCTGATGGCGATCATGGCTCGCGACAGCGCCTACACCGGCAAGACAATCACCTGGGACGAGGCGCTCAACAGCGAGCGGCAACTCGGCCCGGCGACCCTCGCCTGGGGCGAGGCGCCGGAAGTGAAGGTTGCCATGCCAGGGCTGGCGTAAGGAGGTTTCAGGTTTCAGGTTTCAGGGATCGGGGATCGGAGCCTATTAAAAAAGTAGCTATCGAATATCAGCCGGAAGGCGCTAGCCTCCGGTTGGCGCCGAAATACGGGCCGTTAGTGGCCTGGGACAACTAAAAATTCGGGTTGGGTGCCATGCCCACGACTGAGAATAAAAGATCGGGTAAACTCTCGATGAGCTGTCGACTTTGCGAGTTGCCAGTCATGGGCATGCC
>JBBDLY010000012.1:3181-9236 GCA_040878585.1 Pirellulales bacterium | reverse complement strand
TTGATGGCGTCCATTTACTTCGCCCTCCCGAATTCGTGGCCGGGGCTTCCAGCCCCGGCAATCGCCGAGTTAGCCGGAGCAAGATGCCCCGGCCACGATGCGGTTGCAGCCGCTTCCGTCGGCGGAGGGGGCAGCAATTCTTCCACGTCGCCGGCGACTTGCATCGGCGCCAACCGGCCCGCCGTGGGCAATTGAAACGCTTGCCACAGCAACACCCCGACGAACATCACGCAGGCGATCGGCGTGCAGTATTTCCAACAAGTGGTCATCACCTGATCGATTCGCAGCCGCGGCAGCGTCCAGCGAATCCAGATCATGATCGTCACCCCCAGCGACATCTTAATCAGCATGTTGGTCGCGCCCATCAGTTGGGCGATAAATCCGGCCACTCCGTCCGCTCCGGCGATGCCCAGTATGTGGGTGATCGGAATCGGTCCGTTCCAGCCGCCGAAGAACAGCGCCGCAGCCAACCCGCTGACCAGGAACATCGAGCCGTACTCGGCCATGAAGAAAAAGCTCCACCGCAGGCCGGAGTATTCCGTATGGAAGCCGGCGACCAGCTCGCTTTCGGCCTCGGCCAAGTCAAACGGCGCGCGGTTGACGCTGGCCAGGCAGCATGTGAAGAAGACGCCGGCCGTAATCAGCATCATCGGACTGTGAAACACGTACCAGTTGGTAAACCAGCCGGCTTGCAGTTCGCCGATCTTGGTCAGGTCCATCGTGCCGGCGACCGTCACGGGAATCACCACGCACAGCCCCAGCGGTACTTCGTAGCTGACCACCTGGGCCGCTTCGCGCATGGCGCCGAACAACGACCACTTCGACGCCGAGGCATAGCCGGCCAAAATCACGCCGAACACCTCCATGCCGAGCACGGCCAGGATGAAAAACACGGCCACATTGAGTTGAATCGCGGCCCAGCCGGCGGCGAAGGGGAGCGCCAAATAAGCGGCGAAAGAAGCACAGAACGCGATATACGGGGCGAGCCGGAACAGCAGCCCGTCGGCGTCGCCGGGCATCAAGTCTTCTTTGGTGATCAGCTTCAGCCCGTCGGCCAGCGTCTGTAACCAGCCGAATTTGCCGCCGACTCGGGTCGGCCCCAGTCGATCCTGAATGCGGCCTGAAACCTTGCGTTCCAGCCAGATGAAGAACAGCGCCCCGACGGCGATGATATTGAGAATGACAACCGCCTTGAGCACCGCCGCCGCGATATAGCCGAATAGCGCATCGACCGCCACCGATCCGCCGAACCAGGCGGCGATCGTATGAAGGATGTGGATGTTGATAAACTCAGCCACCGGCGTATCTTCCCAGTCAAAGCAAAATCAAATTAAGCCGTGAAATATCGCACAGTCAAAGGTCAATTGAAAGCCCCATTCGTGTTGGACCGCTAATGATCGCTAATAGGCGCTAATGAAACAGGCAAAACGAAGGACAGCATCAATCGTTCAGGTATTCGGACATGAGGTACCGATTCCATTCGACTTTATCCCTTGGTCCGAAGTTGATGAGGTAACCAACCGGACTACGTGTGATCCGCATATAGTTCATCAATTGACCTTCGTGCTCCTCGGTCAACTTGACGATTGCCTTTAACTCAACAATCACCCGCTCATGTATGATGAAGTCGGGCAAGTATCGCTTTCTTATCCTTCGCCCCTTGTAGAAGACTCCAAGTTCCGGCTTCACATGAAACGGTATCGCTCGAAGTCCCAATTCGATTTCAAGGCTCTGTTGATAAATCTCTTCCGACAACCCACCGCCCAACTCTCGATGTACCTCGAAAGCTGCTCCCATTAAGGCGTAACCTTCCTCAGCGAACGGCTTATCGTCATTCATACCCTTCTTTCGCTCTCGAACAGGCACATATGGGGAAGGTCATTGTATTAGCGTCCATTAGCGGTTCAAATCCTCAGCGGCCCAAATCTAACGATCGATTTCCCCCATCACGATGTCCAGTGAGCCGACCACCGCTGGGATGTCGGCCAATAAGGCGCCGCGGCAAAGTTCCGGGGCCACCGAGAGGTTGCAGAAGCTGCTGCTGCGGGCACGCACGCGCCAGGGGATCGCCGTGCCGTCGCTGACAATGTAGAAGCCCATCTGCCCGCGGGGGGCTTCGGTTTCCATGTAGGCTTCGCCCTTGGGCAGCTTCTCGTTCAACTTGACTGGTTCGCCCCAGCTTCCGCCGGCCGTGCTATAGCGATCCATCGCCTGACGGACCAGATCGATCGACTGCCGCACTTCGAGCATCCGCACGTAAAAGCGGTGCCAGCAATCGCCCAGCACGGCGTCCTTGGGAACGGCGGGATACTTGTGGTCGCTGGGGTAGCGGCCTTCTTTCTCGACGATCACCTCGAACGCGTAGCCGTCGTACATGTCGGTGTAGAACGATTCGCCATCGCGACGCAAGTCCTGATCGACCCCGCTGCCGCGAAGGACCGGGCCGCTGGTACCGAAGTCGATCGCCATCTCGCGGCTCATCACGCCGATATTGGCGGTTCGCTTAACGAAGATCGAATTGGTCGTCAGCAGCGTGTGGTACTCGTCGATGACCGGCAAGAACTGGTCGAGGAACGCCTCGCACTTCTGCAGCCACCCCTTGGGCAAGTCGGCCGTCACGCCGCCGACCGTGATATAGCTATAGGTAAGCCGCGCGCCGCACACCTCCTCGAACAGGTCGAGAATCCTTTCGCGTTCACGAAATGCATACAAAAACGGACTGAAACTGCCCAGGTCCAGGCCATAAGCGCCCATGCCGACCAAATGGCTGGCGATGCGGCCCATTTCGGCGATGATCACCCGCAGGTGCTTGGCCTTGTCGGGCAATTGCAGGTTCATCAGCTTCTCGACGGTCAACGACCAACCGAGATTCATGTTCATGCCGGCCAGGTAGTCCATGCGGTCGGTGTAGGGAATCCACTGCCGCGGCGTGAGATTTTCGCCGATTTTTTCGGCGCTGCGATGCAAGTAGCCGATATGCGGCGTGACTTCGCTGACGACTTCGCCGTCGGTTCGCAACACCAGTCGCAGCACGCCGTGCGTGCTGGGATGCTGCGGGCCCATGTTGACCAGCATTTCGTCGGTGCGCACATCGAATTCGATGATCCGCGGATCGTCCAGGTTTGTTGACATCAATTCAGCTTCAATGGGTATTGGTCTAAATCCTAAATCCTAAGCACCAAATCCTAAACAAATTCGAATCTCGAAATTCAAATGCTCGAAACATTCTAGTGGAACGCCTTTTGGTCATTTGACCATTCGGATTTGTTTAGGATTTAGAATTTCGTGCTTAGGATTTCCCTGATCAGCGACATCGTATCCCGTGATACTCCAACGGCATCTCGTAGTCCTTGCGCAGCGGATAGCCGACCCAGTCTTCCGGGCAGAGGATGCGTCGCAGGTTTGGATGCCCGACAAAGTAAATGCCTGATAGGTCGTAGGTCTCGCGTTCATGCCAGTCGGCGGTACTCCATAGCGGACTGACCGACGGAACCTCGGGCAGTTGGCCCGCCACGCCGTCTCTCCAACGCGGCAGCAGCACCTTGACGACCAGGCTGTTTTTGTGCGGTACGCTCCACAGGTGATAGACCACCTCGATCCGCTCGCCCCCTTCGATTTTCTCGGCCGCTTTGGGGTCGGCGGCGAAGTAATCGACTGCCGTAATGCAACTGAGCATATCGAACCGCAACTTCGGCTCGTCGCGTAAGTAGCCGCACAAGTCGATCAGCCCCTCCGGCGACACCTCGATCCAGGGATCAATCGCCTCCAGGTTGGCCCCGGTAACCTGATCGCCGAAGCGGGCCTTTAGCTGGTCGAGAAACGAGGAACTGCTCATGCAAAATCGTTCCTAGCGCGGTGGATGTTGTGTGGCGAACGGAAGTGGGGCGAAAGGAGAGGAATCTAAGTTAGGGCTGGCCGGTGAGTGCGGTCTCGCGGGCGGCGGCGGCCAGCGGTCCGGCGCGGGACGAGGGCCGTGCTTTGATTTCGCGACTCAACGCGCGCACCCAATCGAACGCCCCGGTCTTCCACTCGTAGGCGAAGCCAATTAGCAGGATCACGAAGAACAGATTGATCGCCCAGAACAGGAACCAGGTAAACGACTGCGCTTGCTGTTTGAGCAATTGATTGGCGGTGGCGGCGTCGGTTACCACGACCGTCTCGCCCGCAGTGTTCATAAGCGTAGGCAACTGCGGGTTGTAGACCCCCAATTCTCGCATCAGGTTGCGGCCGCCCGCAGTGTACACGACCGCCCCGTCGGCGTTGCCCGCAACGATCGGAAAGTCGGCGTCGACCAGTTGGGTCTGCTTGCCGAACACCGTGGCCGTGGGAAACAGGAAGGCGACTTCGGCGTCGAAGACCAAGAACACCAAGGCGACGACGTAAAAGCGGAGATCGAATTGCACGAAGGCGCTGCCGATGGTCGGCTCGCCACACTCATAAATCTCCAGCTTCTCTTTGTGCGGGTTGTTCGGTCGCAGAAAGCGTCCGACCAACAGATTGACGCCCAAGAACGCCAATCCAATCAGGGTGAACAGCGCCAGATAGGCGACGATCATGGTCGGGGAAGCCATAGTCCGCTCAACTCCCACAAGGAGACCGGCGCGACGGGTAGTCGCGCCGTTGAAGTCAAGCGATCGATTCTAGGGCTTATCGACGCAATTTCAAGCAGTGCCGGGCTACTATTCCGCTCATCAATTGAGCGATCCGCCCAACGGCGCTCCGCCCGCCCGGTCGCCGTCGTCGCCGCCGGCGGTGTCGACCATAAGCGGCTGACGACCGCTGAATCCGGTGTCGAGTTCGTGCCAGTATTGCACCTCCGGCTCGTTGAGCTTCCAGCAGAGGTAGACGACGCGATCGTCCATCACCGCGGGAAAATCGACCAAGCCCTCCAGGCCGTTTTTCGGCTCGACGCCCAGATCCTTCAATTCCTCGAGATACTCTTGCAGGGTGCGGCTGTCGGCTTGCAATTCCGACTCGATTTGCGTGAGTTCCTCGGAATAGACGTCGCTGCGCGACTTGTCGCGGCCTGCCAACAGCACGGCCAGTCGTTCGCGACGGTCGATGACATCTCGCGAAAGCCGCGCCAAGTCGGTGCAAATCGCCCGCACCAACGGAAGCATGGCATTCGCTTCGTCCACAGTGAACAGCCGCTTGAAATCAGTGGGTCGCGCGTCCATAGTTGTTGCCCTTCTCGCCGAGTCGTGCTTGCCGTGCCGAGGACGGACTGTGTCAACGGCAAATCATCGATTCCGCCTAGCTCATTATATTTGCCCAGCTACTTTCTGGCCACCGCTTGGTGATAACAAACCAGAAGGATATGGGCCGCACACGTCCGGATGCGCCGCGCGCGGCGCAGGCGGTTGACGCTTGGGCTGCTTGCTTTTACTGATTGGGGCCGCCATGCACCGGTTCGGCGATTACTTTCGAATCTGCCACGGCGGTGGGGTTTAGAGTCGACCGCCCCCAGGCGACGTCGACCGGTAGTCGCGAGAAATCGACGATGCAGCCGTCCCGGCTGTAGCAGCTCAAATCGTGCGTGGCGCCCATGAAGATGCAGTCGACCGGACACGGTTCCACGCACAAAGCACAGAACATGCACTTGGAATAATCGATCGCAAAGCCAGTGATCTTGAAGCCCTTGCCTCCCTCGACCCGCTCCTTGCCAATGTAGATGCAATCCACCGGACACGCCTTGGCACACTGGTCGCAGGCAATGCACGTAGTCAAGTCGTAACGATGGAAGCCACGATAGCGGGCCGCCACCGGCACTGGCAGTTCCGGATACTCAAAGTGCTGGGTAAACGCTTTGCGATCCGGATCGTACGTCTTAAACCAAAGCCGCAACGTGACATACATGCCATGCAGCACGGTGAAGACGCCCAAATAGAGATTGCGAAACCAAGCGACCATGTGAACCCTTTGTACGGCAGTGCGCGCCAATCTCGTCGAAAGAGACATTGTGACTTGCTGTGAATTATAGATGGCATGGCATCTGTCGCAACCGCCCGAAAGCGGGCGATTTGTCCCATCGTGGCGGGCGCTGGCCCCGCGCGAG
>JBBDLY010000012.1:0-3171 GCA_040878585.1 Pirellulales bacterium | reverse complement strand
CCCCCCCCGCCGATTCGTCCTGCCCGCATGGCCCCGCGCTGGCTCAATCGAATGCCGATTAATTCCACCTAGAAAATCCAGCTCCCGGGCAGCACCCCGACAAACTGTCCAAACAGGGCGTAGTTCACTGCGACCCAGATTGTGCCGGCTAGCCTCCTCTAGGCTAACTGATCAATTCCAACAGGGAACTGGCCACGGGGAGTCGGTCGTAAGTGACTTTCAATAAATTACTTACGAAATATTATCGAAGTCAAGTGAATATCTGAAAGGCAGCTTAGGAGAGATGGCAAATCAAGGCAAACTGGAACTCCTGTGCCAATTTTCAAAGAAATTGCCATAAATATTCTACTATGACGTATCAGTTAGCTTGACTCTGTTCCCCGAGCACGTAGAGTGAAATGAAGGAAATGCATGCGCAATGCGTTCCCTGGCGGGATTCCGTGCAACTTCGCCGGCATCCGGGGGTGCTGTGTGTATGCCGAGAGGTTCAGTCGTCTGAATCTTTCGCGACAACAAATCATGACCTAGGGTTTGTGAGAACGAACCGGCCGTGGTTCGATTGTCGACAAAGGACCGGAGTGGAACTCTTCGGGCTAGCAGAAGGAATTCCGTAGATGTTGGTTCTATCTCGAAAGAAGAATGAAAGCATCGTAATCAATAACGACATTAGCATTGTCGTCGTTGAGATTCGCGGAGACAAGGTACGTCTGGGTGTGGAAGCACCGAAAGAAGTGCCCGTACACCGCCGCGAGGTTTACGAAGCGATTCAACGCAGCGAATCCGCCAATGCCAAGGCAGGCGAAACCGGACCGGCAGCCGAAGCGTAGCAAACCCTCGCTTTGGTCTGCATCGGAACTGTTGAGCATCCCTTATTCTTTGGAATCCGCCTGCTCTCTTCGCAATATCGACGCATCGCGGCGATCTTTTCCGGTCGTCCTGCCTCGTCAATTCCAGCGAACTCGTATATAACGAGTAGTGTCATTAGGTATTGAGCGGCGCTACCACTCTTGACGGATGTTGCGCAAGCTCATTTAATGCGGTTCGCCACAGGGCGAGAAGTCCTGGGCGTGCTTGCCATTGCCGTTTACGGCCCCGTCGTCTAGCCAGGTCTAGGACACCGGCCTTTCACGCCGATAACACGGGTTCGAATCCCGTCGGGGTCATTTCAGTAACGTGGCTAATTCATACGACGCCATCCTGGTGGTTTCCTTCGGCGGGCCGGAAGGCCCGCAAGAGGTGATGCCGTTTCTTGAAAACGTGCTTCGCGGCAAGAACGTGCCCCGCGAGCGGATGCTCGAAGTGGCCGAGCATTATCAGCACTTCGGCGGCGTCAGTCCGATCAACGAGCAAAACCGCCAGTTGATCGCCGCCCTGGAGGCCGAACTCGCCGAACACGGCCCCCAACTGCCCATCTACTGGGGCAACCGCAATTGGCATCCGCTGCTCGCCCCCACGCTGCGGCAGATGCAAGACGACGGCGTGAAACGAGCGATCGCGCTGTTCACCTCCGCCTACAGTTCCTATTCCGGCTGCCGGCAGTACCGCGAGAATATCGCCGACGCCCGCGCGGAGGTTGGCCCGGACGCCCCGGTGGTGGACAAATTACGGGTGTTTTTTAACCATCCGGGATTTATCGAAGCCTCGGCCGATCGTCTGGCCGACGCCTTGCGGCAGATTCCCGCCGAGCGGCGGGCGTCCGCACGGGTGCTGTTCACGGCCCACAGCATCCCCATGTCGATGGCCGAAAACTGCAATTATGAAAAGCAACTCGCCGAGACCTGCCGGCTAGTCGCCGAAGCCGTCGAGCATACAAACTACGAACTGGTGTACCAAAGTCGCAGCGGCCCGCCCCAGCAACCGTGGTTGGAACCGGACGTCTGCGATCGGATCGAGCAACTGGCCGCCGCCGAAGTGCGCGACATCGTCATCCATCCGGTCGGCTTCCTCTCCGACCACATGGAAGTGCTCTTCGATCTCGATACCGAAGCCAAGGCCAAGTGCGACGAACTCGGCATCCACATGGTCCGCGCCGCGACCGTGGGAGTGCATCCGCGGTTTGTCACAATGATTCGCGAATTGCTGGAGGAGCGAATCAGCGGCGCCGACCAACGGCCGGCGGTGGGAAGACTGCCGGCCAGCCACGATGTTTGTCCGGTCGATTGCTGCCTCTACACGCCAAGACGACCAGTCTAGACCATGCTAGCACTTTGCCGTCTCGGCAGTAGCTGAATGCACCAGAATTCAGCTACGAGTTGGCATTTCTCGTGTTGGCGATTTCGCGCCGATCTGCGATCATGCTGCGGCGCTTTTATTACCTCCATGTCGACCCAACCCGCACGAGGGCACGGATGTCCGATCGAACCGACTTCGACTCCGCCGGCGAATCCCAACCACTCAAGTCCCGTAGCCGGCTGCGCGATCATTGGCGCTCGCGACGGCCTAGTCGATCGATGCAATTGCTCGGCGGCGGGCTGTTCTTGCTCGGGTTCCTAGCCCTGCTGGTAGCTTTTCTGCCGCGTATCTTGGCGCGAACCGATATGCGCCACGGCTGGGTCGCCGACGCTCTGCCGGGCCTGCAAGGAAAGGTGGAGGTCGACGCCCTCGATGTCGGCTGGTTCACGCCGATCGAACTGGTCGGCCTCAAAATCTACGAGCCGGACGGCAAGCTGATGCTGTCGGCCGATCGGCTGGCGTTGAACCACGGCATGTGGGCGATGCTCACCGGCGGAGCGGGCAAAGCCGAGTACCAGATCGAACGCCCCATCGTATACGCACGGGTGCGTCCTGGCACGAGCAACATCGACGAATATCTGTTGCCGGCGCTCGTTTCCGATGGCGAGTCGGCGCCGTTGAAACTAGGCGTCACCAACGGCGAACTCCGCGTTTTTAAGCAACATGGTCTAGTCGCCGCCGAAGCTTTGCAAACGCCCGACGTGGTCGCCGAGAATGTCTCGGTCGACCTGCTTCTGGAACAGCCCGGCAGCAATACAAATTCCGCGGCGTTCCACGCTTCGGTCCTCGCCGGAACTCCGCGGCCGGGCAAGCTCAACGGTAAATTCGTGTGGCCTTCATCGCAAACGAATCCCGCTGCTGCCGGTCAGCCGGCCGCTGGCGGTGGAACCGTCGAGGTGTTGCTGGAGAACGTCGAGGCCGCCGCGCTCGATCCGGCGA
>JBBDLY010000011.1:0-1636 GCA_040878585.1 Pirellulales bacterium | reverse complement strand
CTCGGCGTCAGGCCGGCGTCGTAGAGTTGCGTCACCACGTCGATCCGTTCCTGCGGGCTGGCGAACGCCGGGCAGACCGAAACGGACGTGAACGTAATGTAAATGCCCAACAACGTGCAGCCCAGGCAGGAGGTGAATAAATAGGTGATGCCGGACAGCGGTTCAAGACGATAGCGGGCGACCGGCGAAAAGACGGTCCACCAGAAGGCAAGGCCGGCCACGACGAACGAGGTGTCGCGAACGGCGCCAATCACCGCATTCTCGGTCGACGCGCTGCACAGGCTCGGCACGTGCCAGAACCACATCGCCCCGACGCCCAGCAAGCAGCCAACGACCGGAAAGGCCACGATCTTGCCGACGCGGTTTGCAAACGGTCCGGCGAAGAGTTGCTCCGTCTCTCGCGCCGGCATCGCCAACAGGAACGACAGCGGCACCAGCAGCAGCAGCACCAGATGCTGCACCATGTGGGCGCTGAACAAATAGCCGTCGGCCAGCGCGCCCAGCGGCGAGATGAACGCTAGCACCATCAAGCCCAAGCCAAGTCCGAATAGCAAGAACCGCGGCAGGCTGGCGCGACGGAACACCACGCTATAGCCTAGCAACAGCGCCGCGGCCGGCAGCCAGACCGGCGAGTCGAACCTCCATAATTCGGCCAGTGTGTTCATTGCAGCGCCCTGAGATAGATGATCGAGAAGACCGCGATCCACACCACGTCGACAAAGTGCCAATAAATACCGATCGCCGAGAACACCTTGCCGCGCCGCTCGGTCAGATAGTTCTTATGGCCGAACCACAGCATGATCGCCAGCGCCACCAGTCCGGCGGTGACGTGCAGGCCATGAAAACCGGTAACGGTGAAAAAGGTCGAGGCGAACAGGTTGCTGCTGATCGTCACGTTGTCGGCCAGCAGTCCGGCATACTCCCACACCTGCCCGGCGATGAACAGGCTGCCCAGCCCGATGGTAACGGCGAGCCACGTCATGAACGCTCTCTGCCGACGGCGCTTGAGGCTCCGCTCGGCGAGCCAGAATGTCAGACTGCTAGACAGCAGGAACACTGAGAACACCCCGGTCCGCACGACCGATAACGAACTGGCCGCGCTCGGTCCGTCGCCGGGACTGCCGTCGTCCAGGCCGGCCTTGGTGTTGAACACCACATAGGCGACCAGCAACAACGTGAAGAAGATGGCTTCGCTGGCCACAAACGCCCAGGCGGCGATCAATGCCCGGCTGGGGCGACGGCCGCCGTCCTCGGCGGTCCGCTGGGTCTTCCAATCGGCCATCTCGGGGTGATCCATGTCCCACACCGGCCGGCGGCTCTTGATCGGCGGCAGCGAAACGAAATTCTCCGGCGGCGGCGGGCTGCTGGTGGCCCACTCCAGCGTGAAGGCGCCCCACGGGTTGTTGCCGGCCGCGGGGCCGCGCAGCAAGCTGCGCCCCACGTTCCACAAAAAGACCAGCGTGCCGGCCGCCATGAACAGCGCCGAGACCGATGAAAACAGGTTCAGCGCAAACCAGCCGGGGTTGTCCGCATACGTGTACACCCGCCGCGGCATGCCCATCATGCCGAGAAAGTGCTGCACCATGAACGTGCCGTTGAAGCCGAACACCCACAGCCAAAACTGCCACTTGCCGAG
>JBBDLY010000010.1:0-1637 GCA_040878585.1 Pirellulales bacterium | reverse complement strand
TGCTTAGCCAGTTCTAAGGTGGCGGCGAACGGATTGTTCTGGTCCGACAGATTCAGGTATCCCAACGCAGTCACGACCAGCGGCACCGCCAGGAAATTCAACACGACGAACATATAACCGCTGGCCGGGCCAGGATTGAACCAGGCCGAACAGGCCCGGCCCAGCAGCGACTGCGGCAACTGTCGCCGCATGCGGGCGGAGAGTCGCGGCGACTCGGCTGTAATCATGCTGCCGGCAATGCCCCAGTAGATCGCGATCGGAATGATCGCAGCGAGTATGGATTCCGGTTCATATTCAAAATTCAAGTTCGCGAACGTCAGTCCGCCAAAGGTGATCAACGGCGGCAATAGTAACGCCATGCGAATGCCGGTCGAGCGGTTTTCCGAGTCGAAGGTGATCATCGCCTTGGCGCACATGAACAGGATCAAAAACAGGCTGGCGGCGTTGGCGAGAATCCAGCCGACGCCGAACCAGAATCCGAATTCACGAGCGGCGGACTCGAAGGCACGTTCCTGGATCATCACGGCGCCGAAGCCGCAGACGCACCACAACGCAAAGCAAAGTCCCACGATCAGAAAGACCTGCAACAGAATCTGCCAGTGTCGCTGCGAGGCGATAGTCGCCAGCAGCAGCGAGAGGATCGACAGCAGCGCCGAAGCCACCGTGACGTACAGCAGAATCAAGCCGATGGTTACGATGTCGACGCCGGGCAGCAGGTAGGTGAATGCCAGACAGGGCGACACCGCCGACAAGTAGAGCATCATCTGCAACAGCGCGCTGCCCATCTTGCCGCCGATGATCTGCCGCGGCGAGAGCGTGGTGATCGACAACAGTTCATAGGTGCCGTCCTCTATTTCGCCGGCCAACGAGCGAAACGCGCTGTACGGCACCACCAGAATTAGCGGAAACGCCAACAACACGAAGTAGCCCATGAATATCACCAGCGACTGTCGCGGCGCATCGGCGAAGTTCTCCGGATCAATCCACACGCCGGCCAGCAGCGACCACACCCAGACCAGCGTCAGCAACAGCGCGAAGGTGATGCTGAATTGCTTGCTCTTAAGCGCCTGTCGCGCCTCCTTGACGAGGATCGGATTGAGATACTCGCCCAGTCTGCCGATCGTCTGTTCGATGGCGGCGAAACGAGACCCGCGATCTTGCTCGCTCACCGGAGCTTCCTCAACCGCGACGGCCGTTTCCAGGGTACTCATTGGAGGCGGCCCTTCGTCACGGTAAGAAAAACATCTTCCAAGCTCTCAGTCCGCGACCCGTACGCGACGAGGCGAAAGTCGGCTTGAATCATCTCCTTCAATAAATCCGCCGCCGCTTCCAGGTCGCCGGCGTGATGGAAATGAATCAACTGCTTGTCGATTTTGATCTGGTCGACGTCGCCGCGGTTTGTCAGCCAGTTGCCCAACGAGACCGGATCTCCCAACACCTGACAACTAACGATCCGATGCGTCTGCTGCTCGGCAAGCTGGCGGCGATGCTGGTCGAGGATTTGCTCGATGCTGCCGACCGCCAGCAACTGTCCCCGCTCGATGATGCCGACCGTGTCGCACATCTCGGCCAGTTCAGTAAGAATGTGCGAACTGACCAGCACCGTCTTGCGATTGTCGCGCAGTTCTCGAATCATC
>JBBDLY010000009.1:1295-9277 GCA_040878585.1 Pirellulales bacterium | reverse complement strand
GATATCGTACCTGGCCGACGCCGTCGTCGAGGCGGCGCTGCGCTACGCCCGCCGCATTCAGGAACAAAAGCGCGGCGCGCCCCGCGCCGCCGACGGCTCGCCGGCGCGGTTCGTGGTACTCGGAATGGGCAAACTCGGCGGAGAGGAACTGAATTACTCCAGCGACATCGACCTGATCTGCCTTTACGACGTCGACGGCCAGACCGATGGACCGCGCCGCCAGACCAACGGCGAATTCTTCGAGCAGGTCGCCCGGCACGTGATCAAGCTGTTGACCGAACCGACCGACATGGGGGCCGCTTATCGGGTCGACCTGCGACTGCGTCCCGAAGGCGCGCGGGGGCCGCTGGTGATCAGCCGGGAGGCGGCCAGCCACTATTACGACACGATGGCCCGCACCTGGGAGCGGCAGGCCTTCGTGAAGGCGCGTCCGGTCGCCGGCGATCTCGACTTCGGTAGCGAGTTCCTCAAGGAACTGGAAAGCTGGATCTATCGCCGCTATTTGAGCCGGGCGGACATCGTCGGCATCAAGACGCTCAAACGCCGCATCGAAGAACGGACCCTTCGCGATGGCGCGACCGAACTGGACGTGAAGACCGGCCATGGCGGCATTCGCGATATCGAGTTCGCAATCCAGTTCTTGCAATTGCTCAACGGGGGCGATCTGCCGGAGGTGCGAACCGGCAACACACTGGAAGCGATCGCCCGACTGGAACAGGTCGGTTGCCTGACGCGGCAAGAGCGAACATTGCTGGAGGAAAACTACCGCTTCCTCCGCAAGCTGGAGCACCTACTGCAAGGGATGTTCGACTTGCAAACGCACCTGGTACCCCAGGAGGCCGGTGAACGTGCTAAGCTGGCGGTTCGCATGGGCTACGCCGACAACGGCAAGGTCACGGCCCTGGCGAGATTCGAAGCCGAGTTTCAAGAAAAGAAGGAACTTAATCGCAAGATACTCGATCATCTGCTGCACGACGCCTTCGGCGAGGAAGACCACCCGGAGCCGGAGGTCGACTTGGTGCTCGATCCAGACCCGCCGCCGGAGAAGATCCGGGAAGTGCTCAGCCGCTACGGATTCCGCGACGTGGAGCAGGCGTATCACCACTTGATGGAACTGTCGGAAGAGAAGATACGCTTCCTTTCCACCCGTCGCTGCCGGTTCTTCCTAGCCTCGATCGCGCCGCGGTTGCTGGCCGAGATCGGCCACAAACCGGACCCCGACTCCACGCTGATTCATCTCAGCCAGGTGAGCGATTCGCTCGGCGGCAAGGGCGTGCTGTGGGAGATGTTCAGCTTCGCCCCGGCCACGCTCAAGCTGTATGTCGACCTTTGTGCGACAAGTCCCTATCTATCAGGCATCCTCACCAGCAATCCTGGGATGATCGACGAGTTGATGGATTCGCTGGTCCTCGACAAGCTGCCAACGCAGGCCGGCCTCGATGCGATTCTGCAAGACTTGACCCGCGCGGCCGAGGATCCCCAGCCAATCTTGCACAGCTTCAAGAACGCGCAGCAACTGCGGGTCGGCGTGCGCGACATCCTGGGCAAGGAGCCGATCGAGGCGACTACCGGCGCGCTCTCGGACATTGCCCAGGCCTGCCTGGCGCAAATCACCCGCGGCGAATATCTAAAACTGGCCGAACGGCTAGGTGAACCGACCATCGGCGACGGGCCACGGGCGGGCCAGCCTTGCGAGCTGACGATCGTCGCGATGGGCAAGTTCGGCGGCCGAGAAATGAACTATCGCAGCGACCTCGACATCGTCTTCCTCTACGAGGCGGACGGCGCCACGCAACGCTCGCGACGAACCGGCCGCAGCGGCCAAACGACGTCGAACCAGCACTTCTTCGGCGAACTGGGACAACGAGTCATCAAGGCGGCCAGCCACCTGGGGCCGTATGGACGACTGTACGAGATCGACGCCCGCTTGCGTCCGACCGGCCGCAGCGGGCCGCTGGCGACCAGCTTTGCGGAGTTCACCCGCTACTTCGAAAGCGGCGAGGGACAGTTGTGGGAGCGGATGGCGCTCTGCCGGGCGCGCGTCTGTTTCGGCGGCGAGCAAGTCATGGACGTCGCAGACGCGGCCTTGATTCACGCGGCGCTGGATCACCCCTGGGACGATCGCGTCGACATTCCCGCAGTGTTCCACATGCGCAAGCGCCTGGAAGAGGCCGCCACGCCGCACAGCGTCAAGCGGGGCCGCGGCGGCATTGTCGATATCGAGTTCCTCGTGCAAACACTGCAACTCAAGCACGGCCGCGAGCGGCCAAGAATCCGCGAAAGTTGCACGCCGCTGGCGCTGGCTAAACTCCACCAGGCGGGACTGCTGGCGGCGGACGACTACGAGTACTTCTCGCAAAGTTACCGGCTGATGCGCAAACTGGGAGCGCGGCTGCAGTTGATGAACAGTTCCACCCGCGACATGCTGCCGACCGACTCACAAGAACGCAACAAGCTGGCCCACGCACTAGGGTACGACAGCGGCCAGTCGCTGCTCGAAGCGGTAAGCGACTACGCCGCAGGCAACCGGACGCGTTTCGAGCGGATCCTGGGTGGGCGGGTGGAGTAGATTCGCATTTCGGCGCTGTCGGATGATACAATGAAACAGCGGTTGAGAGCGTTCGTATTGTCGATTAAGTAAGGGAACTCAGCATGACGACCATCACATTGCAGGAGGCGCAGAACAAACTGGCGGAATTGATCCAGCAACTTGCGCCGGGCGAGGAGCTACTGATCACCGACGACGGCCAGCCGATTGCACAGGTGAAAAAGGCAATGCAAGTCGCCGAGCCGAGCAAGGCCGGCTGTTACCAGAAGGCCGAGTTCTGGATGGCTCCCGATTTCGACGCGCCACTTGACGACTTCAAGGAGTATATGGCGTGAACGTGCTGTTGGACACGCATACTTTTTTGTGGTTTTGTCAGAACTCACCGTCGTTAAGTAAAAAGGCAACCACACTGCTGGAAGACGCGAGCTATCGCCACTTCGCGAGTCTCGCAAGGCGTTGGGAAATTGCGATCAAAGCTGGCCTGGGCCGGCTTAAACTGGGAGAGCCAAGCGAAGTGTATCTTGCTAATGCACTTGCCCAAACGGGGTTCGAGCTTTTATCCATTTCGCTTGAGCATGCGACGGGTGTTGAGCAACTTCCCCGCCATCACAAGGATCCTTTTGACAGATTGTTAATCTCCCAAGCGATGGCCGAGAATACTCCCATAGTCAGTGGCGATTCGGCGCTCGATGCATACAACATTGTCCGGTTGTGGTGAAAAAGCGTCTGCTTGCGAACTTTCCATCGCCGCCAAGTCGCGCGAGGGGCTTCAATACCCGCATCCGTCTGTTATCATGGCGGCTGCATCAGAAAAGCCACTATTCATGGAGGAGCAGATGAGCAACCAGCTATCCGTCGAAGTCCGACAAGGCGATTGCCTGGCGGGAATGCGGCAACTTGTCGACGGCTCCATCGATCTGGCGTTCGCCGATCCGCCGTTCAACATCGGCTACGCGTACGACGTCTATCAAGACAAGTTGGAGTGCGATCGCTACCTCGCCTGGTGCCGCGATTGGATGAGTGAAGCGGTTCGACTGCTTAAGCCCGCCGGTACGTTCTGGCTGGCCATCGGCGATGAATATGCGGCGGAATTGAAAGTCTTGATGCAGCGCGAGTTGGGGCTTTCCTGCCGCAGTTGGGTCGTGTGGTATTACACGTTCGGCGTCAATTGCAAATCCAAATTCAGTCGCTCGCATGCGCACCTGTTTCACATGGTGAAAGACGAAAAGAACTGTACCTTCAACGACGAGGCGATCCGGGTTCCCAGCGCGCGGGCGCTAGTTTATGGCGATCGCCGTGCCAATCCGAAAGGGCGATTGCCGGACGATACCTGGATTCTCCGACCGCACGACATTCCGGAAAGCTTCACCGCCGAAGAGGATACCTGGCACTTTCCCCGCGTGGCAGGCACGTTCAAGGAACGGGCCGGCTTTCACGGCTGTCAGATGCCGGAACAACTACTTGGCCGCGTCATTCGCGCATGCAGCAACGAAGGAGAGCTGGTTCTCGACCCGTTCGTCGGCAGCGGTACCACGGCGCGGGTGGCGAAGAAACTGGGCCGTGACTTCATTGGGTTCGAATTGTCGGAACAATATGCCGCGGCCGTGCAAGAGCGGCTCGCCGAAATTCAAGTCGGGGATCCCCTAGACGGCTCGCCGGAACCGTCGGTCAGCGCCCCCAGCACGGCAAACGGCAGACGGGTGGAGAATGTCAAACCCAAGTTGCGGCCAGCCGCTGGCAAACTCGCATCGAAGTCAAACAGCGAGACGCTGTTCTAGGCATTCACGAACAAATTTCTGATCGCTTGTTGGCGTTTTCCCGCAACCCAAAAATCAGCATGAAATTCGGCATCTGCAACGAGACCTTCCGTGACTGGCCGCACGCCAAGGCGTTCGAGTTTGCCGCCGAGTGCGGCTACCGGGGCATCGAAATCGCTCCTTTCACGCTCGCCGCCGATGCCGGGGCGGTGTCGCCGGCGACCCGCGCGGAGATTCGCGAACTGGCCGCCAGGCATCAATTGGAAGTGATCGGCCTGCACTGGCTGCTGGCCGGCACCGAGGGCTACCATCTCACCTCGCCGGACGAAGCGGTTCGCCGCCGCACAGGCGAGTATTTCCAGCAGCTTGCCCAGCTTTGCCACGATCTGGGGGGCACAATCATGGTGCTCGGCTCGCCGCAACAGCGGAATTTGCTGCCAGGGGTGACGCACCAGCAAGCAACTGACTACGCGGCGGAAGTGATCCAGATGGCGCTGCCTAAGCTGGAAGAACTCGGCGTGACACTGGCACTGGAGCCGCTCGGTCCGGCCGAGGGAGACTTCTTGCTGACCGCCAACGAGGCAGTCGCCCTGGCGGAGCGGATCGGCTCTCCCCATTGCCGGCTGCACCTGGATGTGAAAGCGATGAGCAGCGAGGCGCGGCCGATACCCGACATCATCCGCGACCATGCCGCGCACCTGGCCCACTTTCATGCCAACGACCCCAACAAACAAGGCCCCGGCTTTGGCGAGGTTGACTTCGCACCGATCTTCGCCGCCTTGGCGGAAGTTCGCTACGATGGCTGGGTCTCGGTCGAAGTGTTCGATTACAATCCCGGCATCGAACGGCTGGCGACCGAGAGCATCGCCTATATGAAGCGGTCATGCGGTTAGCCTACACAATGTGTCCCATCCAAACCAGCACCGCGTCCGCCGCCCGATGCACTGCCTGGGCGACATCTTCGCCGGTGAATCCTTGAAAGACGACGCCAGCCAGATAAGCCAACCCGGCCGCCGCGCCGCCGATGGCCAGCGTTTCCAGCCCGCTGAGTAGCCGCGACATCTGTACCACGTAGCCTTTTACATAGCCGACGACGAAGAACGTCAGTCCGGTGGCGGCGCAACTTACCAGGAACATTGTCGAGGCTTCCCAGGCAATCGGCAGGAAGAACGGCGCCAGCGGCACGAACCCGGCCGCCAAAAACGCCACGAAGGTCGCCAAGCCGGCCTTCCAGGCGGTGGGCGTCTCCAGTTGCAGGCCGAACTCCTCGGTGATCATCGTATCGATCCACTGATCGCGGTTCTGCGAGATGACTTCCACGATCTGGCCCAGCAACGGTTCCTCGAAACCCTTGTTGGCGAAGATCTGCCGCAGTTCCTCGCGCTCCCCCTCTGGCACGACCTCAATGTGCCGCGCCTCCATACGGCGAATCCGATCGATGACCTGCTTCTCGCTCTTGCTGCCGAGATAATTGCCCACCGCCATGCTAAAGCCGTCGGCCAGCAAATTGGCCATGCCGAGCACGATCGCCACGCTGGCCGAGTACCCCGCCCCCGCCACGCCGGCCACGACGGCAAACGTGGTGACCGCCCCGTCGATCGCTCCCAATACAAAATCGCCCAGATAGCTGTGCGAGCGAGCCGAATTGAGCCGCTCGTTAATTGCCTTGGGAGTATGGTCGTGTCGTAGCGAATCGCGATGGGGCATGGGCTTGGCCGCGGTTGAATCGGTCGATCGGGGTTCAATGTTCCAGCGAGGTCTTGCTCAGCTCGCCGGCGATCTCGCGCACATACCGCGGCACGGCGAAGCCCGGCAGCCGGGCGCGGAGGCGGGCGACAAGCTGGCGGCCTTTCTCGACCGGTACTTCAAAATGGGCCGCGCCGTCGACCCGATCAAGCTGATGCAAATAGTAGGGCAGCACGCGGCAGTCGAGCAACCGTTCGCTCAGTTCGGCCAGCACGTCGACGTCGTCGTTCACCCCGCTTAGCAGCACTGTCTGGTTGAGCACGGGGATACCAGAGTCGATCAGCCGCGCCAGCGCCGCCGCGACGGATGCGTCGATCTCGCGGGGATGGTTGGCATGCACCACCATCAGCGGCGTTAGTCGCGTGCCCCGGAGCCAAGCGAGCAAATGCTCGTCCACACGACCGGGTATCACGATCGGCAACCGACTATGAACGCGCAAGCGACGGACGTGCGGAATCGCGGCGATCCGCTCGGCCAGTTCCGCCAACAGATGATCGCGGACCATCAACGGATCGCCGCCGCTGAGGATCACCTCGCGAATGGAGTCGTCCGCGGCGATCCGCCCCAGCGCTTCGCTCCAGGCGGCGAGCGACTTGGGCGCCCGGCCGTAAGGAAAATGCCGTCGAAAACAGTAGCGGCAATGCACCGCGCAGGCGCCGGTCACCACCAGCAACACCCGGCCGGGGTATTTTTGCAGCAGGCCGGGGGTCAGTTCGGCGGCGGCGTCGTCCACCGCGTCGCGCGAGAACCCCGCAATCTGCTGAATCTCGGCGTCCAGCGGCAACACCTGGCGGAGCAGCGGATCGGCCGGATCGCCGGGGCGCATCCGGGCGATGAACGGCCGCGGAGCAAACAGCGGAAACGGGGTGTGCGGGTCGAGGCGGTCGAGCAACGCTTCCGGCAGGTCGAGCAGACGGAGCAACTCGGCCGGATCGCGCACCGCCCGGCGGACGCTGGCCGACCAATTTTCGCCGTCGAGACTGGCCATTACAGGATGCTGGGAGTTCGTTACAATAGTCAACTTGGTTGTTCCTGGGATGATCCCGCCCTATTCATGAACAATCTTCCGCGTCGATCGACATGAATGAACCGGGTTAAGCATACCGATGTTTCCAGCAATTTCGTAGTAGGAACCTATCTGTGGCGTCATACAACACGAGCGATTTCCGCAAGGGCCTGAAAGTCCAAATCGAAGGCGATCCGTATTTGATGATCGAATGCAATTTCGTCAAGCCGGGCAAAGGCCAGGCGATGTACAAGTGCCGCTTGCGCAACTTGCTCAAGGGGACGGTGCTCGACCGCACCTATAAAAGCGGCGAATCGCTCGAGGCAGCCGACATTACCGAGATCGAAGCTCAATACCTGTATCGCTCTGGCGATTCCTTCGTATTCATGGATACCACCAGCTTCGAGCAATACGAGCTGGACGACAATCAGATGGGGGACGCCTGGAAGTACCTCAAGGACGCCACCAATTGCCAACTGGTGCTGTACAACAACAGCCCGATCACCATTTCGCCCCCCAACCATGTCGTGCTGGAGGTCACTTACTGCGAACCGGGCGTCAAGGGGAACACCGCAACCAACGTGACCAAGCCCTGTAAGGTTGAAACCGGCGCGGAAATCCATTGTCCTTCGTTTGTGGAGATCGGCGACCTGATCCGCGTCGACACCCGCAGCGGCGACTACGTGGAACGCGTCAAGGAATAGAGTCCGCCTCCCCGCCAGACGTACCACCAGGCGGCGCGTCGAATGCGGCCCGCTGGCTGTCGCGCGAGACGCCCTGGGCCATTTCGCGTGTTAATTCGCGCGGCCAATCGACGAGCACGCCCTCCGGACGCCAGGCGTCGACGACCGCTTGACGCAGCGTGGCCGTGTCGGTCTCGAGCTGCGTCAGAAACGCGTCGTGCGGTCGGCCTTGGCGATATTCC
>JBBDLY010000009.1:0-1195 GCA_040878585.1 Pirellulales bacterium | reverse complement strand
GTCGGTCTCGAGCTGCGTCAGAAACGCGTCGTGCGGTCGGCCTTGGCGATATTCCGGTTCGCGATGCGGCATCCGCAGATACCTCGTCACCAGCGACAGGTCCATGTCGTACAGCAGCGTGCCGTGGTAGAGCAGATGCGTGCGCTTGCAGCGGAGCGAGTTGCCGGAGAACTTCCGGTCGCCGATTACCAAGTCGCTCACGCCGTCGTGCGTCACGCGCGGATCAATTCGGCTGAGCGTCGAGAGCAAGGTTTGCTTGACATGCCGGTGCGCGACGTCGACCGCCTCGATCCCCGGCCGCTGGAAGTGGCTCAGCACCACCGCATACATCAGGCAGCCCGGCGCGGCGACAATCGCCAGCCCGCCGCTGCACCGCCGCAGAATCGGCACGCCATCCTGTCGGCAGGCGTCGGCGTCCACTTCAGTGTCCAAGTTCGAGCCGCGGCCGATCACGACCAGCGGTGCGGTCGGCTCCCACAAGCGAAGAAATTCCAGTGGTTCGCCGGAGTTTTCCGCATACAATAACAAGGCTTCATCGAGCGCGATGTTTTCCGCCGGTGTCGGCAGGGTGAGGTCCAATAGTTGCATAATGTGCATCTTAAGATGGCGGCGTCCGCCTGAAACCGGCTAAGGGCAATTGACCTGCCGGTTGCCACAGTGGGAGAATGGCGGCAGCAGCCATTATTGCGTTCGTTTCCGAGTTTCGTCCACCAGCATCAGTATCATGTCGCAGCCAAGCGGATCATCCCCCGAATTCTCGCCGCAAGACAACCTGCCCGAGGTCACCCCGCCAACGGCCGGATTCATCTTCCAACTGTTCATCATCCCGGCGGCCATCGTGCTGGTGATCATCATGGTCTGGCTGATGTTCGCCTGGCTGGCGCAGATGGGAGGCAATCCCAAGGATTACGTCGAGGACATTCAGAAAAACAAGGCCAACAGTTGGCAACTGGCTTACAACCTGACGACCGAACTGCGCCGCGACCCGGTTTATCGCAACGACGTGGAACTTTCCAATGAACTGGCCCGTATGCTCAGCGAAAGGCTGCCAGCGCCGCTGCCCGCCGACAAGAAGGCGCAGAGTAACGAGATCATGCTGCGAGTGTTCCTGGCCAAAGCGCTGGGCGAGTTCGAAGTCGCCGAGCAGAGCATACCGGTGTTGCTGGCCGCGGCGGGCAACATCGACCAGGAGCAG
>JBBDLY010000008.1:1247-9290 GCA_040878585.1 Pirellulales bacterium | reverse complement strand
CTGTTTCTTTGCAGCCTGCTGAGCATCGTGCTGGCCGCGGTGGGAGTTTACACATCGGTCGTACTTGCTCGTGCTGCAGTGGAACATCAGGCGGCCTGCCGCTGCCTCGAATTGCTGGCGCGAACGGAAGACGAGGTGCTGCGAAACAGCACTACTCTTGCCCAACTGAACGGTGTGCCCGCCGCAAGCCCCTGGCACGCCGTGTACGCCCAACTCCGTCAGCGGTTGAAAGACCATAGCGAGCGATTGAGCGAAGGCGAGATGATGCGCGCAGGCTTGGAACTGAAGTCGCGACGTTTTCAGGACAAACTGGAGGGTATCGAACAGATTCTCTCCGGCCTCGCCGATCCGGTCGTCGCTTGCGACGAGTATGGCGAATTAATTGTGGCCAACCGCGCCGCGGAACAACTGCTCGGATTCAACATGCCAACCGCGCAGACCCGCATTTTGCGAGAGCTAACCGACTGCACCCCGGTGCTCGAACTGATCGACGACGCCAAACGCCGCCGCTCCGCCGGTCAGCGCGTGGGGGAATTCGAACTTGGCGATGCCGACGGGCGCAAACGATGGTACCGCGTGACCGCCGTTTCGATGCTTGCGCAAGATGCCGAGACGCCGGACATGGGCGGCTCGCGGGTGGTCGCCTTCTTCCGCGATATTAGCGTGGAGAAGGACATCCAAAAACGCAACGCCGAGTTTGTTTCGGCCGTCAGCCACGAGATGAAGACGCCGCTGGCCGGAATTCGCGCCTACGTCGAGTTGCTCGCCGACGGCGACGCCGAGGACGAACAAACGCGCGAGGAGTTTCTTGGCGTCATCACCGGACAGGCCGACCGGCTCCAACGATTGGTCGACAACCTGTTGAACATCGCGCGCATTGAAGCGGGGGTCGTCGCCGTCAGCAAGGAGAGTCAGTCGCTCAACGATATTCTGGACGAGGCCTTCCATCTCGTTCAGCCGTCGGCCGAGGCGAAACAGATCGAACTGGCCAGTGACCTCAGTCCCATGTATCTGAGCGTGCGCGTCGACCGCGACCTGATCCTACAAGCAGCCATCAATCTGCTTAGCAATGCGGTCAAGTACACGCCGTCGGGCAAGACCGTCGTACTCCGCAGTCGCGTGGACGGACTCGACGTGTGGTTCGAGGTGGAAGACACCGGTGTGGGCTTATCGGAAGAGGACCAGCACAAGGTCTTCGAGAAGTTCTATCGGGTCCAGAAAAACAAGGAGATGGCCGCCGGTACCGGACTCGGCCTGCCGTTGGCGAAGCACATTGTTGAGGACGTCCACGGGGGACGGCTGACCGTCCGAAGTGTGGCCGGTCAGGGAAGCACGTTCCGCATCCAATTACCGGCTGCGGCCAAGGTCAGTACGGCAGTCGGCGCCGGGGCGTAACGTGGACGCAGCAGAACTGAAAACAGAAACGGAAAGAGCCACCGCAATGAGCTATAAGGTACTGCTTTGCGACGACGAACCTCACATCCTCAGAGCCGCGCAGATTAAACTGCAACGCAACGGCTTCGAAGTGCGCACCGCCTTCGATGGGGAAGAAGGCTGGCGCATTCTCCAGGAATGGATGCCTGACGTGATGGTTACCGACTATCAGATGCCGCGACTGGACGGACTGGGATTGATCGCCCGCTGCCGTGCGGACGAGGCGACCCGCAGCCTAAAAATCATCATGCTTTCGGCCAAGGGCTATGAACTTTCCGAAGCTGAGATCGTGGCGAAGTACGGCGTCAGCAAGCTGTTGCGCAAGCCATTCAGCCCCCGCGAACTGTTATCTCACGTACAAGAACTGGTCGAGACCGGCGACTTGGCGGCAGCGGCCGGATCACACTAAGGAATCGCTTATCAGTTACTTCCGTTTTCGTTCAGCCGTTTGAACAGGAGAAAACGAAGAGAACGAAGTAGAACTTCTCTGTTTCCTCCTTTCCGCTCTGTTCACTCCTAACAATTCCGTGGAGACACGTCGTCAGTCACTTTGGGTTCATGGAAGTCGACGCACAGTGCGAGTGGTGCATATCACGATTCGTCCCATTCGTGAACTTTTGCGAATCAAATACTCACATTTCAAGGTAAACAAATCAGTAAATACTCACAACTCGATTTAAGCAGACAAGACGACGTCTTGATAGGAACTTCACTTTTCGGGCAATGATCGTTGTGATCGAGATGGCGAACTTCACAATAGGGAAACAGAGCGGACAGAGACAATAGAGATATTATTACTTCTCAGTTCTCTCCGTTTCCTCCTGTTCAATCAGCCCCTGATGATGGCTTGCGATAAGACAAGCCAAATGCGGAAATTATTCTTGATCTGGTCCTAAACGCACGGGTGCAATAGAGGAGTGTTCTGCCTCAGTTGGACTTTGAGCTTTGAGATGTACTAGAGTTTAACCATGAACCTGCCAACCGAAGTATTCGGCGACGTCGTAGTGGCGCATGCGCCGGACGAAGTAACGCGCGATCAAGCGGAAGGAATGAAGCAGTTTCTGCTGGGACTGGAACGGTCGAATATCGTGCTCGATCTCGATGGCAGCGAGTCGCTCGATAGCGTCGGGCTGGAAACCTTGCTTAGCCTGCAAACGGAACTGCGCGCACTCAACGGAGACTTGAAGATTTCGACGACCAATCACGTCAATCGCAAGATACTCGAAATCACCCGCCTGGAAAGCCGGTTGGAAGTCTTCGACAGCGTGATCGACGCGGTCAGAAGCTATTGCTAGAGATGCCATGACCAACGCCACCAATACCCCCCGAAGACTTGGCAACCTGCTGGTAGAGCGCGGCTACCTGACCGCCGAACAACTGCAGGACGCGCTCGCCGCGCAGCGGTTACCGGCCAACCACGGCAAGTTGCTAGGCGAGATTCTCGTCGCCCAAGAACACTGCTCGGAAGACCACGTAACCGAGTGCCTGGCGGTGGAATATGGCGTCCCCTACGCCAAGTTGGAGCAACGGCTGTACGACCCCAACGTGCTCGATGTGCTGCCGCGGGAATACCTGGAAGAGAACCTGGTCCTGCCGCTCTACGTGATCGACGGCGTCCTGACCCTGGCCGTTTGCGAACCATCGAACTTGTTCCAGATGGACGAAGTGGCGAGCCTGACCGGCCTGCAAGTGCAAATCGTGGCAACGACGGCCAAAGACGTCCGTCGCATGCTTACGAACTTGCCCAACTCCAAAGTCTTCGTGATCGACGACATCATCGAGGACACCGATGCCGCCGACGTCACGCTCATCGAAGAGGCGATCGACGACATCGGCGACATGGAGGAAGTCGCCGGCCAGTCGCCCGTGATTCGGTTGGTGAATTACGTCATCTACAATGCCGTCAAGGAAGGCGCCAGCGACATCCACATCGAGCCGGCCGAAAGCTGCATGCGGATCCGGTATCGCATCGACGGCCGGCTGTATAAATCGCTCGAAGTTCCCCAACACCTGTTGGCCGCCGTGACCAGTCGCATCAAGATCATGGCCGGGCTGGACATCAGCGAGCGCCGCCTGCCCCAGGACGGCCGCATCAACGTCATGCTCGACCGCCGCAAGATCGACCTGCGGGTGAGTACCTTTCCTTGCAACCGCGGCGAAAAGACCGTGATGCGGGTGCTCGATACCGGCAGCGTGTCGCTGATTCTGGAGGATCTCGGCTTCGCCGAAGACATCCTGGAAGCGTTCAACGGCGGTATTCGCGCCCCCAACGGCATCGTGCTGGTAACAGGGCCTACCGGCAGCGGCAAGTCGACCACGCTCTACGCCGCGCTCAATAGCATCAGTTCGATGGAGAACAACGTCTGCACGGTCGAGGATCCGATCGAGTACAACTTGCCTCTGATCAACCAGTTTCAGGTGCAGGAGCGGGTCGGCATGGACTTTGCGATCGCACTGCGGACATTGTTGCGGCAAGATCCCGACGTGATCATGGTCGGAGAAATTCGCGACGAGGAAACCGGCCGGATGGCGATCCAGGCGGCGTTGACGGGGCACTTGGTGTTTAGCACGCTGCACACCAACGACGCCTGCGCTGCGGTTACGCGGCTGGTCAATATGGGCGTGGAACCCTATCTGATCGGGGCGGCCTTGAACATGGTACTGGCGCAGCGGTTGGTCCGCCGCATCTGTTCCAAATGCCGCGAGGCCTACGAACCGGCGCGGGCGATCCGCAAGACGATTGAACGGATGGGCTACGACATCGGCACGTTCTACAAGGGAGTCGGGTGCCGCCAATGTCGCAACAGCGGTTACCGCGGGCGGCTCGGCGTGCATGAACTGTTCGTGGTCAACGACGAGATTCGCGATGCAATCACGGCCGGACAATCGGTCGCCAAGATCCGCAACATGGCACATCAGCGGGGGATGGTCACGCTCGGCAAGGACGGATTTCGCAAGGTCCGCGAGGGACTTACGACCGTCGAGGAAATCCTGCACGTGGTTGGGGATTCCTCGACCAGCGGCGGCGACGTGCCGCTGGCGGCCATCAGTAACCCGGAGGCCGCGAAATGAGTCTTGCCGTAAGCTCTACCTTTGCCTACACGGTGCGCGACCCATTGGGAAACACCCATAACGGATCGATCGAAGCCGCCTCGCAGGATGATGCAACCCAACAACTTCGTCGCGACGGCTTTCAGATCATCGAAATCGACGAAGAGGACGTCGGCGGACTCGCGTTCCTGCAGAAAGGAATATCCCGCAACGACATCATCTACATGACCAGCCAGTTGGCGATCATGATCGAGACGGGCATCACCGTCGCCGCCGCGCTGCAAATCATCGCCGGGCAGGAAACCAATCCTACGTTGGCCGCGTTGCTGGAGGAAATTTGCAAGGACGTCGAAGGGGGCGAGGACTTCTCTGCCGCCTTGGCCAAGCATCCCAAGCAATTTGATGAAACCTACGTCTCGTTGGTCCGCGCCAGCGAAGCGACCGGCATGCTCGCCGAGATGCTGGAGCGGATCGCCGTCTACCTTCGCAAGGGACTGGAGACTCGCAGCAAGGTGCGTTCAGCCATGGCCTATCCGGCCGCCATGGCCACGCTGGCAATCAGCGTGACGATCTTTCTGTTAACGTTCATCCTGCCCAAGTTCGAGCCGATGTTCAACCGCCAAGGCGTCAATCTGCCAAAGCCGACGATTGTAATGATGGCGGCTTCACAAGTTCTATTGGGCTATTGGTATCTGTGGCTCGCCGGACTGGCGGCCCTGGTGATTGGGTTTCTCTACGCCCGAAGAACCGAACGGGGAAGATGGGTGATCGACTGGGTGAAAATCCACATGCCGATCCTGGGGCCGCTGTTTCGCAAGGTCTCGATCAGCCGCGGCATTCGCACGCTGGGCACGATGGTGGCCAGCGGGGTCTCCGTGATACAAGCATTGGAGCTGACGGCGCAGGTGTCCGGCAATCTCTACTATCGCCGCATCTGGGAAGACGTACTCGACCAGGTAACGCAAGGCAAGCAGATTCACGCGGCGCTCAAGCCGCATAGCCTGGTGCCGCGGATGCTGGTGCAGATGATCGCCTCCGGCGAGGACACCGGTAAGCTCGACATGGTGCTGATGCGCGTGAGCGACTACTTCGACAACGAAGTCGATACTTCCATCAAAACGACCACCAGCCTGATCGAACCGATCATGATCACCGTGATGGGCGTGGTCGTCGGCGGCATCGGCATGGCCTTGCTGTTGCCGATCTTCTCGCTCAGCAAACCGCCCGGCTGACGTCGCGAACCCTCAATACTAACGGCCCGGCGCGATGCCCAGAAGGCGATTTCGGCGGTCGCGGCGCTCAGCGCGGAGGCGTGCGCGACGCTTGATTTCGCTCGGCTTCTCGTAATATTCGCGGCGACGCATCTCTTTCTTGATGCCGCTGCGTTCCACCAATTTGCGGAAGCGGCGCACCGCTTCTTGTACAGATTCCTTATCTCGAACCGTCAGCTTAACCACACTCGCTCCTTATTTGTTGCACGACCAAAAGAAACACCTAGAACATAATCCTTTATTGTAGCCAATTCGGTTCAAGCCTGTCCAGACCTCGTAACTCGTTTCGTAAATACAGGTTTAGGAGTCCCGTCGGCCGCCAGGGCGTTTGGCCTTCACTTCAGCCTGTTGCCGACGACAAGCCTGCCGCAACCGGCTTATCTTGCCCACACCCCAACAATTCCGCCGCTGGGCCTCCAATATCGGCTCAACCGTCCGAATTACCATAGCCGATGTACGTTGGTGTTCCTGGAAACTTCACTCTCACGAAGAACCCCCATAATGGCTGACACCCCCGCCCGCTTGGATTTGCTGGAACAACTCGAGACGCGCCAGGAAGAACTCCTACGTCAACTGGATGAGTTGGACCAGCGGATCGAAAAGACGCTGCTGCAGTTCCAAATTCAGAACCGCCCGGCCGCCGCAGTCAAGCAAGCAGCGTGATCCCTACGCCATCTTCCGCACACATTGCAACGCGATCGCCAGCGAAACCAGCCCCAACAGCCACAGGTCGCTAGTCCCGATCCCTCCGATCGAGGTGTCCGCTTTTGGCAATTGCCCACAACAGTCGCAAGCCCAGCATGATGCTGACGCTGCAGCCCAGCGCTCCGAGGACCGAGATATTGTAGATCGTGGGCCAAAGTTCACGGCTGAGCATCAGCGAGGAACCGAGAAACAGCGCACTGGTGAGCATGCCCAGCACCAATCGATTGACGGACGGTTCCAGGCCCCGATGGTCCAGGTGAACGTCGAACTTGCCGCTTTGGATCAACTGCATCAGTTCCCCGGCTCGACGCGGGAACTTCTCCAAGAACCGCTCGAACTCCGAATAGATGCGTTGCAACTTGCGAATCTTCCGCAGCGGAGACATCCGCCGCAGGAACAGCTTATGCCGGTACGGCCCCATCGCCTCGACCAGGCTGAATTCGGCGTCGAGCAGTTTGGCGGAACTCTCCAATAGAACGAGCGTCTTCAATAACAACGCGATGCTGGCGGGCAGCATGATGCGATGTCGACGGATGATTTCCGTCAGCTCGTTCAACGCTCCTTTCAGGTCGAACTGCCCCACGGTCATCGTGCCGTAGTGCTCAACGTAGTCGGTCACGTCCGATTGCAGCGCGCCGGTATCGAGCGAAACCGGCACATTGCCGATTCGCATGATGATCGAGGTAAGTTGCGTCGAATCCTTGTCGATCACCGACATCAGCAGATCTTCGATATCCTCGCGCAATTGCTCGTCGATGCGACCCACCATTCCGAAGTCAAGCAAGCCAATCCGGTCGCCCGGCAGAATCAAGATGTTGCCGGGATGGGGGTCGGCGTGGTACAGCCCGTTAAGGAAAATCATGTCAAGATAGACCTCGGCGCCGTGCCGGGCGAGTTCCACAAAGTCGGTACCGCCGGCCAGCAATTTCTTGGCGTCGCACAGTTTGACGCCGTCGAGATACTCCATCGTTAACACCCGCGGCGTGCAGTACTCGCTGTAGGGTTGCGGAATGACTAGTTCTTGGCGGTCGACGAAATCGCGTGTGAACTGCTGCAGGTTGCGCTCTTCTCGACCAAAGTCGAGTTCGCGCCGCAACGTGCGCTGCAACTCGGCCGCGGTGGCGCGGGGACGGTAGTTGGAGAACTCCGGAATCCGTTCAGCCAACTGGGCCAGCCCCTGCATGATGTCGAGATCGACCTCCACGGTCCGCTCGATATTGATATGCTGTACCTTCACCACGACCGGCTCGCCCGTTTTTAGTTCCGCCCGATGCACCTGCCCAATCGAAGCGCTGGCGAAGGCGATATCCTGGAACTCGTTGAAAAGGTCTTCGATAGGCTCGCCGAGTTCCGACTCGATGAGTGCTCGGATCATCTCGGGCGGATCGACGTCGACGTCGGCTTGCAGCTTCTTCAACTCGTCGGCAAGTTCCACGCCCACCACGTCGGGACGCGTACTCAGGAGTTGGCCTAATTTGATGAATGTGGGGCCAAGCTCCATCAACGCCAGGCGAATCCGCACGGGCGGCGGCTGCCGTGCGATATCGGTGCCGCCGCGCGCCTTCATCAAGCCCTTGGCAAA
>JBBDLY010000008.1:0-1147 GCA_040878585.1 Pirellulales bacterium | reverse complement strand
ATGCACACGCCGCAGGTTACACGCTTCGCGTTGCGGAGAAAAACCTGATGTCGCTCGCCGGTCGTTTCGGCTCAACCTCGCCCACCGGACGCCGCCCGCACCTTCGGACACGGGCTAAACGCCGAGATCATGCTTGACCATTGGATCGCAAGAAGTGAAACTGGAGGCACTCACTGGTCACTTTGCCCGCCATCACTTTCCTTCCAGCGGAGTTCTTGCCATGCCACGGTTCCTTTGCTCTGTGTTCTCGCTTGCCCTTGTTTTCGCCGCCTCAAATGTCGTCGCCCAGAATTGGCCCACCTGGCGCGGTCCGCATCTCAACGGCGTTAGCGAGGCCAAGAGCCCGCCGACCAAGTGGAGCAAGACGGAAAACGTCCTGTGGCGGACCGAACTGCCCGGGCCGGCCGGCAGCACGCCCGTCGTGTGGGGAGATCAAATCTTCTTGACCTCGGTGGAAGGCGATCAACTTGTGCTGGTCTGCCTTGGGACCGACGGCAAGATGCAGTGGAAGAAAAACGTCGGCGCAGGCAACAAGGATGTTCGCGGCGACGAAGGCAACTCGGCCAGTCCCACCCCCACGACCGACGGCAAACACGTATGGGCGTTCTTCGCCAACGGCATTTTCGTTTGTTACGACATTGAAGGGAATGAAATCTGGAAGTTCAACGTCGAGGATCGCTTTGGCAAGCTGGACATCGCCTTTGGCATGACCAGCACGCCGATTCTCGACGGCGACCGGATCTACATGCAACTGATTCACGGTGAGGGAAAACCCGAGACGCGCGAGGCGACCGTCGCTTGCCTCGACGCCGAAACGGGAGAGACGATCTGGAAGACCGGCCGCCCCAGCGACGCCCACAGCGAATGCGAGCATTCCTACGCCTCGCCGATTCTGTATCGCGACGACCAGCGGGAATATCTGGTCACGCACGGGGCCGACTACGCGGTTGCCCACAGCCTCGACGACGGCGCCGAAATCTGGCGGATCGGTGACCTGAACCCCAAGGGAAATTACAACCCCACGCTGCGATTCGTCGCCTCGCCCGCGGGCAATGAAGGATTGATCGTGATCCCGACCGCCAAGAACGGCAAAGTAGTCGCGGTCGATCCGGCCGCCAAGGGAGACATAACCGGCAACGAACAGTTC
>JBBDLY010000007.1:0-1645 GCA_040878585.1 Pirellulales bacterium | reverse complement strand
CCAGGCGGACATTCATCAACTTTGGCGACTTCGATCCAACGGCTCACGATGGCGGCATTTGCTTGTGAGGGTGGTTTGTCATTTTTCGGCCAGGGATCAGGGGTCTTGTCATTACCCACATTTCGGACCCCTGCCAGCTTGGCTGGCAGGTGAACAAGTTTGGTCGGCTAGCCAGAGTCGACCTTGTGTGCAGACCCCTGCCGCCTTGTGCGGCAGGTGAATCAGTTTTCTCAGTGGCGAAACTTGCGCTCCTGCCGGACAAGCCGGCAGGGGGCGAGTGGTTTCTGCCTGCCTGGCTAGCTGACAAACTCTCGCTCCAGCCGCACAAGGCGGCTGGGGGCGTGAGGAAAATGTGGGTAATGACAAGGTCAGGGATCGACCGGAGGTTCATGTTCATGTTGTCAAACCTCAAACCTCCAGCCTCCAGCCTCAAGCCGCTTGGGATCGCTTGCGCTGCTTTTGTTGGTCCCAGCCTTTCCAGCGGTTGTGGACCCACCAGTATTGCTCGGGGGCGACGCGAATGATATCCGCCAGGCGGTCGGTATACCATTGCGTGAGTTGCCGCACGCCGCCCACCTCGGGCGCCTCGCTGCGCGGATCGGCGATCGCCTCGGCGCCGATCTCAAACTGCATCGGGCCTGGCAGTTGCCGGCCGTAGCAGACGATCATCGGGCCATCGTTGAGCAAGGAAAAGACGGCAATCGCCTTATGCGCCGAAGCGGGCCGGTTGAAGAATTCCACCCAGCAGCCTTTCGGGCCCGCCGACTGGTCGCCCAACAGTGTGACCGCTTCGTTGCGGGCCAACCGTTCGGCCACTTCGTTGGCGCTGCCGTGCTTGGGCAGAATCACCCGACGTGTACTCATGCGAAACTGATTGATAAAATCATTCAGATAGCGGTTGTCCAACGGCCGGGCGATCGAGAAGCTGCGGAAT
Organism: Pirellulales bacterium; assembly: GCA_040878585.1. GTDB lineage: Bacteria > Planctomycetota > Planctomycetia > Pirellulales > UBA7805 > JBBDLY01. Next base: position 711 of record JBBDLY010000007.1, on the reverse strand, counting down.
CCCAGAAAGCCGATGGTGTAGCCGGCGATCTCGAAATTGCCGTAGTGCCCCGAGACGACGACCGTGGGACGGTCTTCCAGCAGCGAGGCGACCAGGGTCCGCGAATTGGGCAGCCGCAAATGACGCCGCCAATTGGTTTCGTGCAGCTTGCGCGGCGTATGCGTAATCTCACAAATCATCAGAAACAGGTATCGCCAGTGACGGCGAATAAGATCCTGCCGCTGCTCGGCCGTGTGATCGGGAAAAGCATGCTCGATGTTTTCCCGCAAGATTTTCTTGCGCACCTTGAGACCGTCGGCCAGCAGCCAGGCGACGGCGTCCGCCAACCGCTCCAAGCTCTCCATGGGCGCCGCCTGAATCGCGGCCACCACGATTCGCACCGCGACATAGAGAGGATAGTCGAACTTGCTCTGTTTCTGGGCCACCTGCCACTCCTTCCAGTCCGCTGCTGCTTCGAGGTATTTCGGGGCGGATATTGTGACAACTTCCGCTTTAGGCGACCAGAGCAGTAGCTGAATTCGCCTAGAATTCAGTGGCGGAGGAGACAGGGGCAGTGAATTTATTGCCCTGACGACAGGGCTCGCCCCCGCAACATCAGCCGCACCGCGCTAGCGGCCGGTTTTTGGCGCCAACCGTGGGCTAGCGCCCTGCGGCTGATGTTCGATGGCGATTTCCTCAAAGCCTCTCACGCCTAACGCCCTAAATTCTTGG
>JBBDLY010000006.1:0-9311 GCA_040878585.1 Pirellulales bacterium | reverse complement strand
TCTGCGGCGTCACCTCCCACGGGCCGGCGGCGCAAGCCCGATCGGCCAGCAGCCACGGCGCCATGGCCGATGCGGCGCAGAAAGCTCGGCGAGTGAGATGTGTTTCCATGATTGCCTATTCTTTACGGGTCGAAACCGTCCGCGCCGTCCAAGGGTTTATCTCGGGCGGCGGACTCAATTCTGGTGATCCGGCTTGGCGGAACAGGGCAAGGATTGCCGCCGGTTGGTTGTCGCCTGGGGGAGTCGCTCCGGCGATCATGCGGCCGCGCGCCAGCGCCAGCGGCGCGATTACGAGATCGTCCAGGCCGGTTTGGCCGTCAAACACCATCGGGTCGCCGCCGAGCAGTTTGCCCTCGCTGGCGTCCCACCACCAGGCTTGCAGCGAATGCGGCGGCGTGCCTGCACGACGGAAATAGAACAGCGTCGACCAGTCGTCCAAGTAGTGGCCGTCGCCCGCCACATCGGTTGCAAGTCGCTTTCGCGGCTTGCCGTCGCCTGCGGCAAGCCCGAAGAACCCGTGTCGATTGCGGGCGACGATATGAGCGTTCGCTGCACCGACAACACCTAATAGAGTCGGATCCGCATGGCGCCAGCGTCGCTGGCCGGTGTCGATCTCAATTCCCTCGATCGCTTCGACGCCCGGCTGGGCAACGACGACTAGATCTTCGTGAAAAGTGATCGACGGGGCAAGTTGACGGTACCACTGCGGGACCAACTCCGGCGGACGCCAGTTTTGGCGGCGAATCCAATCGAGGCGTCCGTCGAACTGCACGCGGGCGATCGCGCCGCCGAGTATCGCGTAGAGTGCGTCTTCGCGAGCCGCAAGCCGCGCCTGCCCATATTGCAGCCAGCCGGCGGCCAGCCGCATGACCGGCGTACTCGCCAGCCGATCGCCGGAAGCGAGATCGAAGCGGGCCAGCGAAATCTGCTGTTCCCGGCCCCTGCCCGCGGCGACCAGAACCAGCGCTTCGTCGCCGACCATGATCGGATCCGACACGACTTCCGCCTCGGCTTCGATGCGAGCTTGCCACAGCAGTTGCCCGCTGGCGGCGTCGATGGCGAACAGTTGCGGCCCTTGTTGTGTAATCAGTCTTGCCAGCAAGCGTCGGCCGGCGAGTACCGGTTGCATGCGAACCAACGGCCAGGCATTGGCACGGCCGGCCCGGTCGCCGAGGGTTGCTTCCCAGCGGCGCCGGCCTTCGCCGTCGAAAGCGGCCACGCCGAAGCGATTCGAAACGAATACAGCGCCGCCATGCTCGGCGACGGCCAACTCGCGGGCCGCAGCGGCGATGCCCGCCGTGTGATAATCCAACGGAGGTGGTATCTCGCCGATCGCCTCGCTGGCCACCGCGCGGCCGAGTGAGGCCACATTTAGCGGGCTGGGCGAGAAGGCGGTGCGGGCTGCGGCCGTGCGATTTGCCAGACGATGACGATCGCGGAGTTCGGAGAGGAGCGACTCGAATTTCGCCGGAGAAAGCGCCTCGCCCTGGAAGTCCACCGCCTGCCTCACCGGTTCGCCGGCGTCCGCTCCCAGCATGGCTGAGGCCAGGCGAACGCGGGAGGTGAACTCGTTGGAGTCATCGATTGCGCGAGATGCCTTGGCGCGCCGATAGTGATCGAGCGCCGAGCGGAACTCGCCCAGTGTCAGTCTATGATTTCCCAGCCAAACGTCCGCTTCGGCGGCTGCGGTGGTCGTGGGAAAACCGCGGCTGACGTCGAGTATCGCGGCGACATCGTCGTCGGCAAGCGCCTTCCGCAGCCGGGCCTCGGCGAGCGTACTGTACGAGGCGCGCATCCTCTCGCCCAGTTCCGGATGCTGGCGGAACATCCGATCGATCGCCAGCGGCAGAGAGATCCATAAGCGCGGGTCATCGGGCGAGGCTGCCACTCCCTGACCGGTGAGCCGTTCGCTGCCGGCGATCAACCGGCAGGCATCGTCGAATTGTCCGCCGTGAGCAAGGCTGCCCAGGCTGGAGAGGAGATCGAAATTCTCACGACCGACGCGGATATTGAGCGGATGATGCCAATCGAGCACGATTGGCTCCACATTTTCCTGCGCCGCGGCCGAATCGGCCTCGTGCCGCACGTTCGCCGCCCAGAGAGAACTCTTTAGCACCAGCGAGTCTTCGCAATAGCGCAACATGCTGTTGGTGCGCTGCACGCCGGGCCAGTCGTGCGATTCGACCAGCGCGGCAAGCTGCCAGACGGCGGAGTCGTTGAGCCAGAAATCCTCGGCCGTCTCGAACCACGCCGGGCTGGCCAGCAGGCGACGCCCGACGATGGAGAACGGCGTCGGCTCGCCGAGTCGCACCCATTGCTCCGCCAAATGGCGATACGCCGCGCGAATTACTTCCCAGTCGACCGGCGAGGCCAGCGACTGCCAGGGCGCAATCCGGAACACGAACTCATCCAGCCGATCGAGCTGCTGCTCGATGTCTTGCCGCGAGCGAACCATTTGGCCGTTTTGGAATTCGTCCTCGAACAGTCGCGCCAGCAGTCGATGATTGAGCGTCGGTTGGAAATCGCCGGCGGTGAACTGCTCGACGCACGCCCGACGCCAAGCGTCGACATCGGCTTCCGCCGGCCGGGCCTGATCGACCGCCGCCAACCACGCTTCGTAGCTGGTCAGGTCGGGCGAGATTGCCAACTCGACAGCGGCCGCAGCTAGTTCGCCGCCAGTCGGCTCCGCCTGATGCAGCCGTAGGGAGATTAGCCCGTCGCCACCGCCGTGGTTCGCCAGGCCGATCGTCCGCACCTGGTAGGCATCGAACATCTCCCGTGGCGGGCCGATCGGCGACCAATTGCGGCCGTCGACACTCACGTCGCACCACACGAATCGACCGGCAAGTCGGGGGCGGAGATAGAACCGTCGTTGCACCCACGGAACGGGAAACTCGCCGGTGTCGGGTATCTGCTGGACGTTGTCGCCGCCAGACTCGACATGGCCGATCCAATCGGCGCGCGTGACCGAATCGTGCAGCACGCGGAACTCGTGAATCGGCTCGCCCTCGGCATCCCCCAGATAGAAGCTAACGCCGGCGGCTGAGGCCTCGACTTCGACAAACCACGGCGTCCATCCGTTGGGGCGAAATGCCGCCCAGGCCTTCGCGGGCTGGCCGCCCTTCAGGATGGCGCGATTGTCGCCTTCGTCCAGGGTGAGCGACCCGGCAGGCGCTGCTTGCCAGTTTGCAAGCGCGATTGGCTGAGCGGGGTGTGAATTCTGTTCCGTTTGATCGTCGACGAATGGTACAAGCTCTACTCCACGGACATCCAAGGCTCCTGCGACGAGAACGTGTGTCGGTTCAAAGTCGAGCGGAGCCTCGAGTATTACGGCGTCGCCAATGGAAAGGCTCAACCGCTGTCGATCACGTCGGAGTGCGATCGTGACCGCTTGGTCCTGCTTCCACCGCCAGAACTTGCCATAGTCGGTGGCCGCCAGTTGCGGCGGGGGGGGCAGCCTGTGCTCTGCCGGCGCGCCGAGTCCCTCGGAAAGATACGCGACCCAGGCCATATTTGGCTTCAGTTCCGGGTGGTATTGCAGTGTGATCGCTCGCTCGTCCGAGGCAAAGACTAGCTGGACCGGCTCGTCGAACGTGGCCCGCAACCGCCAGGCGGCGTCCTCCGGCCAAGGCGCCAACAATTGGAATGTTCCCGAGATCGGTCCCATTTCCTTTTCCGCAGGAAAGGTCGCGGCGTCCTCGCGCAATGGGGCGAACCATGCGCGGAGTTCCTTCCCGGTCATAGCTGGTGCCGCGATCGGACGCCAAGCCAGACTCGACCAGGGAGCAGGCACCGCGTTCAACTGAGAGTCGCCGGACCAAGGTTCCGCGGAGGCGTTGTTTTCAACAACTGGAACGTCCGGATCCGTTTCCTTCGGCGGATCATCTTCTTCACGATCTGCATTCGTTTCAGCCGGTGGCTTGCCGTCCGGCGATGGAGTGCTTTTTGGCTGGTCGGCTCGTTCCGCCACCTCGGCGGGGTCATCCATGGGGGGGCCGGGGCGAAAAGTGCTATTCCAACCGATCACCGCGGCGACCGCCAGTGAGGCCGCGACGACCAACATCGTGGCGACTGTCGGCCCGCGACGACGCGAACGGACCGTGACGTCGTCAGCGGAAATTACCGGTCGCGCCAGTTCTCCCGAGAGCACTTCCTCGAACTCGATGCGATCACGCAACGCTCGCTGTAATTCCTCGGACTGGGCAATCGCCGCGCGAAGCTGCGCAATTTCCTCGTCACTCATCGCCAAGAAATCGGCACTCGCGATTTGACCGAGCCACTCTTCAGGCGTCGTCATGCTTGCGCCTTTCTGAATCGACCATTCGTTCTCGCAGCGAGGTGCGCGCTCGCTCGACCAATGCCGCAACCGCTGTTTCGCTACGGCGGAGTTTCTCGGCCAGTGTGGCGCGGTCGTGACGGTCGCGATACACCATTTGCAGCGCTTCGCGATCTCCTTCGTCAAGGCTGGCCAGCACAGCGGGTAGATCGGCTGCCGCCGAGATGTAGCGCAAGTCGGCGGCCGTGACGTTCTCGGACGAATCGACTGGCCAGCATAGCCCCGCCCAGACTTCTCCGCCGGGTAATTGCTTTTTCTTGGCTCGGCGGAGCAGTTCGGCGCCAGCCAACTCCAACAGCCAGACGCGAATCGATTGCTCGTCGGGCGGCGGTTCGACTTCGGCGAGCATGTTCTCGAAAACGATCTTGACCGATTCGGCAAGCAATGCATCCGGAAGTAGGCGTGCGCGAAAGTATCCGATCAGTCGGCCTTGGTGCATCGCCAACAATAACGCAACCGCGTCGGCGTCACCGCCGCGGGCGGCATCCAGCAACGCGCGCGACTTTTGGTCCAGCATCGCAGTTGGGTCTAAAGTGTGGGCCAAGCTCAGGTCCTTTTCGAGATTCACTATCCGCAGAGTCCGATCCTGTTTATTATAGTAGTTATGCTGAATGAACCCCAAAGGGTCGCCGCCCCGATTTCCCGCGAGGAACTTGCCCGTTTCGCATAAAGTAGCGGAACTGGGGTGAGTTAAACGATTGTCACACAAATTCCCGCCCCTTCGCTCAGGTTGCACGCTTGATTACCATCGAATCGCTGACTGCCGTCGCCGGTGAGTTTCGGCTGGAAAACATCTCGTTTCATGTTCCGCAAGGAACCTATGCGATCCTGATGGGGTCCACCGGCAGCGGCAAGACGACGCTTTTGGAGAGTATCTGCGGGCTGCGGCGGATTGAGTCGGGCCGCATTCTGCTCGGCGATCGCGACGTTACCTGCTTGCGTCCTCAGGAGCGGGGCATCGGCTATGTGCCGCAGGACGGCGCTCTATTTAGTACGATGTCGATTGCCGATCAGATCGCTTTTCCGCTGACGATTCGACGCGTCGCCCAGAACCAAGTTAAGCAGCGGGTGGTCGAGCTGGCCGAATTGCTCGGCATCGAACCCTTGTTGAACAGAATGCCGCAGGGGCTTAGCGGCGGCGAGGCGCAGCGGGTGGCGCTGGCGCGGGCGTTGAGCTTTCGGCCGACCATTCTGGTACTCGACGAACCCCTCAGCGCGTTGGACGAGGAAACGCGCCATCAAATGTACAGCATGCTCAAGCGCGCTCAGCGGCACGAACGCATCACCACGCTGCACGTGACCCATAGCCGCGAGGAAGCCGCGCAGTTGGGCGACATGCAATTTCGCTTGATACATGCGGCGGTGATTGCGGAATCGTCGTCGGCAACATTACCCGTCCGTGCCTCAGTTAGCGGATAGAGTGCATGACCTTACGAATACACTATATGACCCAAGTCCGCGCGGTTCTCGGCCTGGCCGGCGAAGAGGTCGAGCTTGCCGAGCCGTCACCGGCGGCCAGCGTGCTAAACGCCCTGGCGGAATGCCACGGCGATCGCTTCCGAGAGATCGTACTCGACGCCGAAGGTCGTTTGCGTCCGTCGGTGCTGGTCTGCCTGGGGGATGAACAACTTGACGCGTCGTTGCAGACGCTGGTCAAGCCGGGCGACGAACTCACGATTCTTTCGGCTATCAGCGGTGGTTAACGATATGTCTCAAGACCGACTGCTGCCTCAGCTTACTCCGGAAGAACGCGCCACTTACGAGTGGCAGATGTGGGTGCCGGAATTTGGCGAATCGGGACAACGCAAGCTGAAGCAGGCCGCCGTGCTGGTGTCGCGCGTCGGCGGCTTGGGAAGCGTAGTTGCCTACGAACTGGCGGCGGCCGGCGTCGGCAAGATCGTATTGGCGCACGCCGGCAATGTGAAGCCAAGCGATCTGAATCGGCAGTTGCTCATGACGCACGATTGGCTCGGCAAGCCGCGGGCGGAGTCGGCCCGGCGGCGGCTACTGGAATTGAATCCACGACTCGATGTTGTCGCGGTGCCGGAGAACATCTCCGCGGACAATGTCGAAGCGCTGGTTGCCGAGGTCGATCTGGTAGTCGACTGCGCGCCGTTGTTTGAGGAGCGCTACGCGATGAACGCCGCCAGCGTGCGGCAGGGGAAACCGCTGATCGAGTGCGCGATGTACGACCTGGAGGCGAGCATCACAACCATTCTGCCGGGCGAAACTCCCTGCCTGGCTTGCATTCATCCCGAAAAGCCGGCGACATGGAAACGAGAATTCCCGGTGTTTGGCGCCGTCAGCGGCACGGTCGGTTGTCTGGGCGCCATGGAGGCGATCAAGCAGTTGGCCGGCTTCGGCGACCTGTTGGCAGGCGTGATGCTGGTAATGGATTTACGACACAACACCTTTCAGAAACTCCGCATTGCGCGCCGAGAAGATTGCCCCGTGTGCGGCGGAGTCAGTACGGAACCGCTCTAAAACGCACGGCAGCAAGGGTCTGCGAGGTCAGTTGGAACAGGAGGGAACAGAGAAAACAAAGAAATCTACACTCGGTTGACTCTGATCCGCTCTGTTGCCTGAAGAGTCGATTGAGCTGACAGCTAGCGATGTGCCATCAATCAGCTATGTCCTTCGTCTAAAACTGGAACTACTGACGATCACTTTGTTTGAGTGAACTGAGGGAAAAGGAGACAACTGAGAATTCCTTCCTTTGTTCTCTCTGTTCGCTCCTGTTCAAACTTTTCGTCACGTTCAATTTATCGCCACCCTTAAAGCCCTCGCTCTAAAACGCTGCGCGTCCCAGCCCCAGCAATCGCGTGACAATCAGCACCAGCACGGCCAGTAGGACCATGATCAGCGAGATGGCCGCCGCGGCGTGAATGCGACCCGCTTGGAGTTCCAGAAAGACCGAACTAGGCAATACTTCGGTTACGCCCCGTTTGGTGCTGGCGAAGATCAGGATCGGGCCGAATTCTCCCAGCGACCGCGCCCAGGCGAGCGTGGCGGCGGCCAACATGCCGCGGCGGGCCTGCGGCAGCACGATGTTCCAGAACGCCTCGCCGCGACTGGCGCCGAGCGTCAGCGCCACTTGCTCCTGCCGAATCGAAATCTGCTCGAACGTGGCCCGCATTGTCCGCACGGCGAATGCGCAGGCCACCATGAACTGGGCCAGGATCACGCTCGGTATCTCGTACACCACGTAGTCGGCGATCCACGCAAACGGAGGAAAGTTAAACAAGATCAGTAAACAGAGGCCGACGACCAGCGGTGGCAGCACGATCGGAATGTCGAGCACAGCGTCCAACAGCATCTTGCCGCGAAACGAATGCCGCGACATCAAGTAGCCAATCGGTACCGCCACCCAGATTGAAATTATCGTGGTGATTGAGCAGCTAATTAGGCTGAGCATTACCGCATACTGAATGTACGGCTCCGCCAAGGCGAGCGCGACGGGGTTGTTAGCCAGATACCATAGCAGCCACTGCGGCCAGCCGGCGGGGGCCGTCTCACCGACTTTCGGATCCCACAGCGCATACTGGCAGTTCGCCAGTACCATGGCGACGACCATGAAGACATAGAATCCGCCCAGCAGAATCATGCCGGCGTAGAACGGTTTGTCGGAGCGGGAAACGAATGGCTTCATGGGACGCGAGGTGCGAGGTGCTCGGAATCGGACATCCACTCAAAGCCCGCCTCGCTGAACCGCCGTTGCGATAAGTCGCTGCGCAACTTCTCCAGCAATCGCCGCGAGATTTGTGCTTGCCGCGACTGCTTGCTGATGGTGTACGGCTGCACGGCCAACGCCCGAGGATGATCGATCGGGACAATCTCCGCCGCATCACCTATCTGCGAGCAGTTCGCCCGGTAGACTATCACCGCATCGAGCGGCTTGCCGGTCAGAAGTTGGGCAACCAGCAGATCGGCCGTGCCGCTGGAGGAACGAAGATTGGCCCCCACCTGCTCGTAAACGCCCACTTCTTGCAGCAGTTGCTTGGTCAATGCGCCCAGGGCGCTGCGCTCTTCATCGGCTAAGCCGACTTCCATTCCCTCGCGGGCCAGATCGGCCAGTGTGTGGATGTTCTTGGGATTGCCCGGCCGCACCAGCATCACCATGTCGGTTTTGGAGACGACCGTCGCATCGACAAACAAGTCGTGGACCGTGTCGACGAACGACTGATCGCAGGCAAAATAGGCGTCGGGAATCTGGCCGGCTTTCATTTCGGCCACCAGCACGCCGCAGCCGTTGTAGGAAACACCGACCGTGCAGCCCTCGCGGTGCTCGAACTCGCGCAGCGAATCCTCGATGGCAATGCGGTTCACTCCACCGCTGAACAGCACCACCTGCGGCTTGACCGCCCAGGCGTCACCGGCGATTGGTTGGTAGTGGTGCTCTGCAAACCGCGGATTGCCCTTCTCGGGGGCGGCCAGGTAGCGAGCGAAGCGCAAGGCGTCGGCCGGTTGCTCGCAGCCGGCGGTCACCGCGGCGGCGATCGTTGCCTCGCCGCCGGCCAATTCCGGCAGTTCGACGATGTCGAGACCGAACTGCCGGGCGGTCGAGTCCCACACGAAGGCGGCGTCGACGGAACGGCTCTCCTTGACGTCGAGTGCCACGTCGGTCACGGTCGGCTTGATCACCTTCAACGCTTGCTCAACCTCCTGCCAACGGCCCGCTTGCTGCAACCTTTGTTGGGTCAGCTTGCCGACCGCGGCATCGGCATTTGCGGCTCCAAGTCGAAGCTTCATGCGGAGTGCGTCGTCGAGGTTGGCAACGGCGTGCGGATTGCCCGGCTTGACCGCCAGCACTAGTTGGAATTCCGCCAGGGGGATCGTTTCGCTGATCAGTTGCTTGTCACGCGACATCGTGATGAAGGAATCGTCCGCCGGGATGTACAGGTCGGCACGAGAGTCGACTTCCAGTTGATTTAGCAACGATCCGCTGCTGCCGTATTGCAACAGGATCGGCACGCCG
>JBBDLY010000005.1:0-1650 GCA_040878585.1 Pirellulales bacterium | reverse complement strand
TTCGAGGGCGAAAGCTACGCCGATATCCCGACCGTCAAGCAGACCGTCGGCTTGGTTCCGTCGGCTACCAGCGCCGCTCGGACGGCGGAGATGAAGGAAATCGCCGACTTCGCCAAGTTGCTGGACGTCGACGCGATTGGACTGCATATCGGCTTCGTTCCGCATGAGACGTCCGATCCGCTGTATGGCGGCGTGCTGGAGGTGACGCGCGAGATCTGCGACCATGCCAACAACCTCGGTCAGAACGTCCACTTGGAGACAGGCCAGGAACCGGCGGACGTGCTGCTGCGGTTCATCGGCGACGTGGGCCGTGCCAACCTGTTTATCAACTTCGACCCGGCCAATATGATCCTTTACGGCACCGGCGATCCGTTGGAGGCGTTGCGGAAAGTTGGCCGGTACGTGCGGAGCGTGCATTGCAAGGACGCCCTGTGGTCGCAGCTGCGGGGCGAGACGTGGGGCACCGAAGTCGCGCTCGGCGACGGCGCCGTCGGCATGGAGGCTTATTTGCGGACGCTCGACGAAATCGGCTACACGGGGCCGCTGACCATCGAACGCGAAATCCCCCAAGAGCCAGAACGCCAAAAGGCCGAGATCGGCAAGGCGCTTTCGTTGCTGAGCGAGTTGAAGAAGCAGTTGGGCTAGGCAATACAAGCTCGAAGCGCCAGCGAGTGGGTCGGCGGAGGGAGAGATTGTCAACCGCTAATCAACGTTAATTACCGCTTGCGACGAAAAGGCGAGCCGATCGTAGTCGGCTTCGCAGCCTCAAAGATCGGCGAACATCAGGGTTGATTAGAGGCCCGATACGTCCTCCTCCGCCGACCCACTCGCTCTCCGCTTCGAGCTTGTATTGTGGACCCACTCGCTCTCCGCTTCGAGCTTGTATTGGACTCACTCGCTGGCGCTTCGGGCTTGTATTGTTGCCAGCATCCCCCCGAGCAACTCCATCGGCAGGCCGACCACGTTCGACTCACTCCCTTGCACGACATGAACCCAGTCTAGCCCGTCCTGGTAGCCGAATGCGCCCGCCTTGCCTTCCCAATCGCCGCTGGCCAGATACGCGTCCAGTTGCTCGTCCGATAGCGGATCCATCACCAGGGTGGTGATGTCGACATCCACTAGCGGCTCGACCCGCGTATTCCCCACCGGCCACAGGCAGACGCCGCTGTAGACCCGATGCCGCTGGCCGCTCATGGTGGTGAGCATTTTGCGGGCGTCGTCCTCATCCCGCGGCTTGCCGAGAATTTGTCCGCCGCATTCGGCCACCGTGTCGCCGGCCAGGATGATCGCTCCGGCCGTTTGCATTGCATGCAGCCGCGGCCTGTCGGTGGCGATTTGCGTGAGTACATTCTCGGCCTTCTGAAACGCCAACTCGGCGACCAGCTCGGCCGGGCCGCAGTTGCTGCACTTGCCGGGGTCTTCGTCGACCTCGGGCCGGATGATCTCGAACACATGGCCGGCCGCAGCCAGCAACTGCTTGCGACGCGGCGACCCGCTGGCGAGAATGAGATGCGGTTTCGACATGGTACAGCGGCCCTCCCAGGCCAGACTGTTAGGGATAGAAACAGGTTTTCGAGCATTCGGTTTTAGAACATTCAGTAGTTCCAATTTTAGACGAAGGACATAGCTGATTGATGGCACTTCGCTAGC
>JBBDLY010000004.1:0-1654 GCA_040878585.1 Pirellulales bacterium | reverse complement strand
TTCACCATCCAAACGAGCACATAGTCCTGTACAACGGATGTGCAATCTCGTTCCATATTACAAGAATACCATGTCTGCTTGCAAACGTGACGACATCCCTGCTCACTCAGTCGTGCTGGCGATAGCTTTTTGAATGGATTCCTTCACACCCATCGGGCGAATGGGGAATACTTCAAGAGCGGACTTGTCCAGAACGACGGTGGGATTTTTCAATCCCTCGATCAAGTGCCGACCGACCTCGAATTTGGCTGGCGTCACCAGGGCCAGCCAAAGCCCCGATAGATACGGTGTCAAAATGGGAACGAAGATCAGCCATCGCCGCAGTCCCTTCTGCCGAGCGTATTCTCGAATCAGTCCTCCATAGGTCACGACATCCGGGCTGCCGATCTCGAAGATGCGGCTCTCGGTTGGAGGCAAATCTTTGGCCGCAAGCAAGTAGGCCAGCACGTCATCTATAGCAACCGGCTGCGTCGGCGTGGTGAGCCAGAGTGGGCAGATCATGACCGGTAGTCGATCCGTCAACGACTTCATCAACTGGTAGGACAGACTGCCTGCCCCGACGACCATACCGGCTCGAAACTCAATCGTTTCGACGCCCGACTCCCGCAGAATCTCACCGACCTCGTGACGACTTCGCAGGTGCGGCGAGAGTTTCGGATCGGCATCGTCACCCAGCCCGCCGAGGTAGATGATCCGCTGAACGCCCGCTTGCTTGGCTGCATCGGCAAAGTTTTTCGCCGCCTGCCGATCTTTCTTCTCAAAGTCGTGCGACCCGGACATCAGATGCACGAGGTAGTAGGCGGTGTGAACGCCCTTCAATGCCGCATCCAGTGAAGGACGGTCCAGCACGTCCCCCTGCACGATTTGAGTGGCCCCTTTAACCAGCAGCGGTCGCAGTTTGTCAGGGTTGCGGGCCAAGCACCGCAAAATGACGGGCTGCTGTTCGAGCATCGGGATCAGCCGACCGCCAACGTAACCGGAGGCCCCCGTCAGCAGAACTGTCGGTGCAGTCGGTACTTCGGAACTTTCTGGCCCCGGTAGCGGCATGGTCTTCGCTCGAACTACAAGTTAGGAAACGGTTTGCCCTGCGGATAGTATATCAGAAGGCCATTTTACCGTTTCTCGAACCGAGCGATATGCTCAGGTGGCGAAAAGGATCAGGGATGGGGATGCTGTCGTTGCGAAAACCGCCTGTCGAATCTGTGACAAAGGCGAGAAGAACCTCTGCTCCCACTGCCATGAACAAGAAAGGATCAATAATCAGAATGACCAACACCAAGAAAAGAGAGCCACCGAGGCGATCCCGACCGGCAACATCCTGGCGGCCTGCCAGCCCGGCGCTGCGGTTCACGCCATACGCGTGGAGTAAGCTGCTGTTTATGCGCGACTACGGCACCACGGAAGTCGGCGGCTTTGGCATCAGCTCGCCCGATGACTTGCTGCTGGTGCAGGACGTGCAATTGGTGAAGCAAGTCTGTAGCTGGGCCAGCGTCAAGTTCGACGATAACTCGGTTGCCGACTTCTTCGACGAGCAGGTCGATCTGGGCGGCCAGCCCGAGCAGTTTGGTCGGGTTATGCTGAGTTGAATGTTATATGCAGGGGTGTAGTCTCTTGACGGGGTTGATTTAGGCGGCTTTTTGCAGGGCTATTGGTT
>JBBDLY010000003.1:0-1655 GCA_040878585.1 Pirellulales bacterium | reverse complement strand
CGGCGAGGCGAGGCTGACCGACGGCTTCACCGTGGGCTATGTGTCGCAGGAACCGACGCTCGACGCCGAGAAAGATGTTCGCGGCAACATCGAGGAAGCGGTCGCCGGCACCCGGGCGATACTGGATCGTTACAACGAAATCAACGCCAAGTTCGCCGAGCCGATGGACGACGCGGCGATGGAGAAGCTACTCGCCGAGCAAGCGCGCGTGCAAGACCAGATCGATTTACTCAACGCTTGGGAACTCGATCGGCAAATCGAAATCGCCATGGACGCCATGAACCTGCCGCCGGGCGACGCCGACGTCACGACTCTCTCCGGCGGCGAACGACGCCGCGTGGCGCTCTGCAAGATGCTGTTGGAAAAGCCCGACCTGCTGCTGCTCGACGAACCGACCAACCATCTCGACGCCGAGAGCGTCGCCTGGCTGGAGCGTCATTTGCACGAGTATGCCGGCACGGTGGTGGCGATCACGCACGATCGGTACTTTCTCGACAATGTGGCCGGCTGGATTCTCGAACTCGACCGCGGACGCGGCATTCCCTGGGAAGGCAACTATTCAAGCTGGTTACAGCAGAAGCAAGAACGCCTGGTCCGCGAGGAAAAATCGAACAAGGCCCGCGAGAAAACGTTGGCTCGCGAATTGGAGTGGATTCGCGCTTCACCGAAGGCGCGGCAAGCCAAGAGCAAGGCCCGTATCAAGGCATACGAGCAGATGTCGACCGAGCAGTTTCAAGAACGTCCCGACGAGTTCGAAATCCAAATTCCTCCCGGCAAGCGACTCGGCGAAAAGGTGATCGACGCGCACGGCATCAGCAAGGGCTTCGACGACAACCTGCTGATCGAGAACCTCAGTTTCAAACTGCCGGCCGGCGGCATTGTGGGCATCATCGGCCCCAACGGCGCTGGCAAGACGACGTTGTTTCGGATGCTCGTCGGCAGCGAACAGCCCGACGAGGGACGCATCGAGATCGGCGAGACCGTGGAACTCGGTTACGTCGATCAGACCCGCGACGCGTTGGATGCGGACGCGACCGTCTACGAGGAAATCTCGGGGAATCACGACATCCTGGAGATGGGGGGCCGCAAGATCAACTCCAGGGCGTACGTGGCGCGGTTCAACTTTCAGGGAACCGACCAGCAAAAAAAGGTCGGCTCGCTCTCCGGCGGAGAACGCAACCGGGTCCATCTCGCCAAGCTGCTACGTCGCGGTTGCAATGTGTTGCTGCTGGACGAACCGACCAACGATCTCGACGTCGATACGCTGCGAGCCTTGGAGGAAGCGATTATTAATTTCGCTGGCAGCGTGGTGGTGACCAGTCATGACCGCTGGTTTTTGGATCGCATTGCCACGCACATCCTAGCGTTTGAGGGGGACGGACACGTCCACTGGTGCGAGGGGAATTTTCAGGCGTATGAAGACCAACGCCGCGAACGACTGGGCATCAACGAAGACGAGCCGCAGCGGTTTCGCTACAAAAAATTGCAGCATTAAACGTAGGATGGGACCATTGTCCCGTCCGTGAAGATCCAATCACGTTGTCCGGACGGGACAATGGTCCCAGGGCTTTAAAGGTGGCAATGTGATCAGGATTTTGAACAGGAGGGAACAGAGAAAACAAAGTAAAGGATTCTCAGTTGTCTTCTTTTCCCTC
>JBBDLY010000002.1:0-9424 GCA_040878585.1 Pirellulales bacterium | reverse complement strand
CCAGCACCAGTTGGAATTCCGCCAGGGGGATCGTCTCGCTGATCAGTTGCTTGTCACGCGCCATCGTGATGAAGGAATCGTCCGCCGGGATGTACAGGTCGGCGCGCGAGTCGACTTCCAATTGATTCATCAACGATCCGCTACTGCCGTATTGCAACAGGATCGGCACGCCGAGTTCTTGTTCGTATTGAGCGGCCAACTCCTCCACCGGGCCGCGAACGCCCGCGGCGCAGAACACCACCAGTTGCTCGGCCTTCGAGGCCCGCGAAAAGCCGCCGGAAAGCCACACTAGCGCCAACGACAGCAGCACGATGGCGGTCAGGCTAAGCAGGGCGGCAGTAACCGCCTTGCCGAGGCGGGCCGACGCTTGTAGTGGAGAGGACATTTCGTTTCCCTTACGCATGCGGACATTCGAGTCGTTGCCAGTCGTATCGCACATCGCAGTCGCGTTGGTCGCGGACCGCCCCGCCAAGCAGCAGCGCGGCTACACGGTTGCCGCGACCCCTTCCATCAGTCGGCCGGCCGTCATCTCGTAGTGTTTGTGGGCGTAGCCCGCGGACCGCTGATCGTGGGTGACCAGCAGCACTCCACCGCCGGCGTCGGCAAACTCGGCCAGCGCCTGCAGCACGATCTCGGCGTTTTGGCCGTCCAAGTTGCCTGTCGGCTCGTCTGCCAGAATCAACTCGGGCGAGTTGATTAATGCTCGGGCCAGCGCCGTGCGTTGGCGTTCACCGGTGGAGAGTTTGCCCGGCACGTGTTCGGCTCGCTGGGTGAGATCGAAACGGGCGAGCAGTTCATGGGTTCGCTCGACGATTTTGTCCCGCGGTTGTTCACCGCCGTAGGCGACCAGCACGTTTTCCCACACCGTTAGGTACGGCACAAGGTGAAACTGCTGAAACACAAATCCGATGTGCTGCGAACGCAGCGCCGACCGCGCCTGGTCGTCCAATTCGTACAGCGGACGACCGAGCACTTCGACCGTACCGCGATCGGGACGTTGCATGCCGCCACAGGCAAGCAGCAGCGTCGACTTGCCGCAACCGCTGGGGCCGCGAACTGCGACGAAATCACCGCGATCCAGTTGCAGCGAAACGTCGTCCAACGCAGCGATTTCGCGTTGCGGCGTGTGGTAGTTCTTGAAGCAATGAGCTAGTTCGATCAATTTCATGGAGCTTGTCTTCCGGCAACCTAATCTTCACGGAGGGCGTCGGCAGGATCCTGGCGCGCCGCCGCCACCGCCGGGAGCCAACTGGCGACGCCGGTCAACAGTGGTGCTATGCCGACGGCAACCAGCAAAACGGTGGGCAGCAACAACGCAGTGGCGGGAATCTCGGCGGCGGTCAGCATGCTGCGGGAAGCTCCGATGGCGGCCAGCGTGCCGAGTAGGCAGCCCAGCAGCGCACCGAGCACACCAATCAGCAGTGCCTTGCCGACGATCAAGCCGAGGATTCGGGGAGTCCGCCAGCCAAGCGCTCGCCACAGGCCGATTTCGTTGCGACGCTCCCGCACGTTGAGCAGGAGCAACAACCCGATCCAAATTCCGCTGGCCAACACCACCAGCGGAATGAGCGCGCCGGCGAACCGCCGCCACCAGGCAATCTGCGAGGCGGCTTCGGCGGCGACTTCATTGCGAGCCTTGGCGCGGGCAATCGCCTGCGAGGCCAACTCGATGACCTGTACTTCGTTGCCAAGGATGCCGCCGATCTCGGCCTGAATCTCCGCCAGCCGGTCGATCGACGAGCAGTTGCATTCCAACGCTTGAATCATGTTGATGCGGCCCGGCAGTCCTGCCATCTGTTGGGCGGCGGGCAGGTCGATCCAGGCGGTGATATCGTCTTTGGTGCCCCGCTCGGCGAAGACTTTCTCGATCTCGAACGTCTCACCGTTGAGCAGCATCGATTGACCGGTCTTAAGGTCATACTCTTGGGCCAACGCGCTGCCGAGCTGAATCTTGCCGGGCGGCACCGGTTCGGCAAGCGGTTTTTTCGGATTCTGATGCAACAGCGGCACTACGCCTCGAACGCCCATCAGTATGATCGGCCGCCCCTGCTCTTGCCACTCGACCTTGCGAACCAGCGCCGGCCGCAGATGGGCCACCGTAACCACCTCTGGCGCTTCGGCGATGCGATGCACGTATTCTTCCGGCATCGTCTGCTCGGCAAAGTCGTTGGCGTGGAAGTCGACGAGGTTCTGATTCTTGGGAAGAATCAGAATATTGAATCCCATGTTTTTGGTGATCTTGCGAATCTCGTCGTCGAGTTTGCCCAACTGGTGCTCGGTGCGAAGCTGTTGGGCGCGCAACATGCCCACGATGGCAACCGACGCGGCCACGGCCACCGTGGCTGCCGCCAACGACAGCAGGAAGTTGGTTCTGCGAAACTTGATTTCGCGCCAAGTGAGGTGCCAGAGGCCCATGCGGCGTGACTCCAGGAGGGAGGATTCGTGGGAAGGTCCGATACCTTCGAGTGTACACGAATCGGTGGGCCTTGTCGCTTGGCAAAGGCAAGAATGAGCGACGGTTGCGCAATGTGCCGGTGACTATTGCGCTAAACGGCAAAACAGGCGTCTACGGCTGCGGCAGCCACCACTCTTCCCGCTTGGTTTCATTGGTGAAGTCGACCTCGTCCAGGCTCAACCCCTGCACGCTGCCATCCATCATGGCCACATTCAGTTTGTTATAATGTCGCGGCGCCAAGTGCGGTTTGTCGTTGGCGTCGTCTGGATTGATCACCGCACACTTGGCATTTGTTTTGTCGGTAGCGTCGGTAATGTCGGAATCGTCTGTCGGATCTTGCTTGAAGTCCGTAAACGCAACCTTGCCGCCTTCGTGCAACTCGTTAATCATCTTGTTGACGCCGTAATCGCCAGGTTCTTCGCCCGCATTCTCCGGGCACATCCAGACGTTGTCGTCTTCCAAGCCGAGATAGCGGCTGATTTTATGAGGTACCATGCGATCCTTCAGCGTTCCCTCACTATTCCGATAAGCCAGGGCGATCTGCCTCAAATTGCTTGCACATTGCGTCATACGGGCCGATTTACGGGCCGCCTGAATCGCTGGGAGCAGTAGGCCCATGAGCATCACAATGATCGTCATGACGACCAATAGCTCAACCAACGTGAAACCATGACGGGGGCGTTTCATCTGTATCGATTGCCTTAAGAAAAGTGATTTGAAGACTCCGCGCTCGCAATACCCATCGTAGTTGGGCGAACTTGCGGCACGAATTCTCCACTGGGCGTCGCCCGCGAATCATTCGCGTAACAGCTTCTATTATGCCAGTTTGCGCCGTGGGCGTCAACGAAATGGCCGATATCGCCGGCAGACAGTGGGAACTTTCGTCCGCGGGATTGCCGTTCCCACCACCCTGCAATCCGGCCGAATATGCAATAATAGAGAATCCCATCTGGCGATCGTCGGCCAGGGGAACGACAATGGACCGCCCTTCCTACCGTTATGGCAGGGCCTGATATCGCGCCTCCACCCCCTCTGAGCTATGCGAAAAGCCGGCGATTTTAATAACGAGACTCACGCCAACCGCTTTGTCGACTTTCTGCTGACTCAAGGCATCCCGACCAAAGTGGACGAGGATTCGGGCACATGGCAGGTATGGGTGCTCGAAGAGAAGGATCTCGATAACGCGCGATTCGAATACGAGGAGTTTATCGAGGCGCCCGACGACCCGCTCTACATGGCCGCGGTTCGCGAGGCGGAACAGCTTCGCCGCCGCGAGAAGCGCAAGGCCCGCGACCGATCGAAAAACCACATCGATTTGGGCAAACAGTGGCGCAGCCGGCCGACCGGTCTGTATCCGATGACGCTCACGCTCATTGGCTTGTGCGTCGTTGCCACTTTCTATAGTGGCGGTCTGTTCCCTACCGACGATCCCGCGGCACAACAAGTTTTGACTGAGTTGGCACTGCCGCAGCCGGTGGCGGGCGATCAGGGATTGTTCTACTTGCCCAAGGCGGTCCTGCAGGGGCAGGTGTGGCGGCTGGTCACGCCAATCTTTCCGCATGGCGGATTCATAACGCGTAACGGGCTGCTGCATTTGCTATTCAACATGTCGTTCCTACTAATCATCGGCCAGATCATCGAAATCCGCCGCGGCCTGTGGATCTATCTGGCTCTCGTGGTGGGTCTGGCGGTGATTTCCAACTTGGCGGCCTACTGGTGGTCTCTGGCCATGGGGCGGGAACATATTGCGATCGGCATGTCGGGCGTGCTGTACGGATTGTTCGGCTATGCCTGGATCAAGTCGCAATTCGATCGCGCCATGGGAATCTACATCAGCCCTAACATGGCGCTGATTCTGATCGCCTGGCTGTTCATCTGCATGACCGGCCTGGTGGGCAATATCGCCAACTCGGCGCATGTCTCGGGGCTGCTGGCCGGCGCGGCGATCTCTTACATCCCGATCGCCTGGAGCGATTTTCAACGCGGACGACGTGAGCGGGAAGATTGAGCCAAAAAATAACGCGGCTGACTCAGCAGAATTGAGCCAGCCGCGCGAAATCGCCGGAAGTGCGCGGCGATCAGTCGCCGCTGTGCGGGCGGCGATGTTGCGGTGCCTTAACGAGGCGGGAAGTTTTGCGGTGGCTGCCGTTCGGCCGGTTGCCCTTCCGCCGGTTGCGTCGGCGTGACGCGAATCTCGGCCTTTGGCTTCATTTCGGTCACGATCTCCTGCCACATCTCCGTGACTAAGGCATTGGCAACCTCCTGCTGCGCTGCTTCCAAGCTCGGCGCATTGAACTGATCCTGATTCTGCTCGAAGTAGTCGGCGAGCTTGTCAGGCGTAACTTGCTGCTGCTGATACTTCTGCCAAGCCAGAGAGCCTTCGACGCGATTTTCAAACGACTTCCGCGTGTGTCCGATCGAACCGAGGTAGTCGTCCAACGAGGCTTGTTGGGCCGCCAACTGATTCTCGAACTGCTTGATTACCGTCTCCACTTCGTCGCCAGCCACTTGGGGGCCGGAATCGATCGCGTACTGCTCGACTAATCGACCTTCGATCAAGCCCCCCAGCACCTGTTGCCGCAACTGTTGCGCGACTTGCGGTTCGACCTGCCGGCCTTGAATTTGCGGCCGCAGGCTGGCTTGAACCTCCTGTTCGGTGATCGGTTGGCCGTTGACGGTGGCAGCCACCGCAACCTGCCGTGGTTGTGGGGCCGGTTGTGGCGCCGGTTGGGGTTGTGCCTGCTCCTGTCTCGGAGGGGGCGCCTGCTGCCGCGGCGGAAGTTGCTGCGGAGACTCGCCTGGATTCTGCTGTCCGATCGCGGCCATGGGGCTTGCGATCATCGCCATCATCATCCCTGCACTGAAGGCTCGCAAAACAATCATCAAATACTCCTTTTATAAAACGCACGTGTGCTGACGAGAAACAATCCCGTCATCGAAAACTTGTGTTAATAGGTCCGGACTGTCTGAACGGTTCGACAGCGGCTTGCTCCGGCGAATCACTCCGATTCGTCGCTGAGATCGGGAAGCTCCACTTCGGTTTCGACGTCGGGGTCTTGCGGGAGAATATCCGCATACCGGTCGCCGCCGGACGTATCGCCCGATGGCCGCAGATCGGCGCCCTCTGTTGCGTCGATCTCGACGAACGCGCTTTCACCTTCAACGTCAGCAGCGCCGTCGAAATACCCGCCGCCGTCGAGGTTGGCGCCGGAGTCGGGCGCAGGCTGTGCTGGAACGTCCCCCTCCAGGCCGCCGCCGCCAGGCTGCGCTGGATCCGTCGTCCCTTGATCCGCCGGCGGGAAAGCACTATCGGGCCGCTCCTGCGGCGCATCCGGCAATGTATTGATGCCCTGGTTGCCGTCGGGCGGCGGATCGAGCGGCGCCTCGCCATTCTGGTCGTCTACGCAACCACTGCCTAGCACGGCAATGGATAAAACAATCGCAAAACCGTATTCAAACCGCATCGAGCACTCCTTTAGGTTCAACAGACAAATAGGTTCAACAAACCAAATACCGGCCGGGAACGGTCGCCCGACACGATGAACCCGATCCAATGCAAGTCCGAAGCCAAACGATCAAAAGCGACGGGATTCCGCGGTTAGGCAATCGGGCGACAAGCTTGGCTAACCTTGCCTCGCAAGGCGAGTTAACGGTGCCGCGAAACGTTCGAGCCTGTTTTTCAAAAGGCAGAAAACTTGCATTGAAGCGCTGTAACTCGCGGCAAGAGGAACCCAGTTTGCGATGATCTCGTCAACAAACACCTTAAAACCCACCGCGAGCGGGGTTAATCTCATCTTCTGCTGTGAGAAAATTGAACAATGCTGACCAGACTCTGTACATCGATGGCACGGGCTGGCGCCCAGCGGCCGTTTATTCGCGCGGCGATTCCCTTGGTCGCGATTGGCGCCGTTTTGCTGGCGGCGGGCACTTATGGCGCTTGGCGGGTGCATCGCTTGCATAAACGGGGCACCGATATTCTGTCGGAGAACGTCGCCAGCATCCGAGCGGCCGAGGAGTTCGAGACCGTCATGCAAGAAACTCGGCTTCGTATTAAGCGCTATCTTGAGTCACACGACGCCCGGCAGTTGTCGCAGCTCGACCAGTTGCTAGCGAGTGGCGAACAGTCTCTGCACGAGTCGCACGCATTGTCGGCCAGCGTGCAAGAAAAGCAACTGATGAGCAATGCTCAGCAGCGTTACCAGTACCTGATGACCCAGTATCGGCAGGCCGTTTCCCAGGAGGGAACGGAGTCGCGAGATGAAGTGCTGACCGAACTGGCCGACGACGTCATCCCGAATCAGCTTCTCGTCTATTCCGGCAAGTACGTGCGACTCAACGAAGGCCAATTGGATCGCAGTCAACAGCGGAATCAGGCGACCGCGAATCGACTGATGTTCGGGTTGCTGATGCTGGGAACTTGCGGAGGCGTGGCGGGACTGCTGGCCGGCTATGGGATCGCCCGCCTGGTGAATCGGACGATCTTCCAACTGGCAATTCCCCTGCGAACCGCAGCCGGCACACTCAATCAAGTTGCCGGCCCGGTGACGGTAACGGCCGATCCGGGATTCGACGACATCGAGTCGGTGCTCAATAGCGTGTCGGATCATGTGACAGACGTCGTGGCACGATTGCAGGAGAGCGAACGTGATCGCCTGCGCGCCGAACAGTTGGCGGCGCTCGGCCAGTTGGCGGCCGGATTGGCGCACGAGTTGCGCAATCCGCTCACGTCGATGAAAGCTATTCTGCAGATGGCCGAGCGGCCCGCTGATTTGTCGGCGCGCGACTTGGATATCTTGCTGGAAGAGTCGCATCGGCTTGAACAGTCGATCCAGTCGTTGCTCGATTTCGCCCGGCCCCCTAGCCCGCGCAAGCTGCCGACGCCGTTGGCGGAGACCCTGGAGCAGACTGTTTCGTTGGTCCGCCGACAAGCCGAACGCAAGGGAACGAATCTGTGCTTCGTTCCCACCGGCCAGGAGGCTTATCTGCTGGCGGACGCCGCGCAACTAAGACAAGTGGTGTTGAACCTGTTGCTCAACGCCATCGAATTTACCCCGCGCGACGGCGCCGTTCGGTTGGAGTGTCGGTTCGACGACGGAACCCTCCCACCGGCATCGGACGGGTTGGCGGAATCGGGACGGCAAGAGCCGGCTGTGGCACATTGGGCGGTAATTCGTATCTACGATACGGGCGTCGGCTTGCCGGAAGAACTCGGCCCGAGAATCTTCGATCCCTTTGTGACCACCAAGGAAACCGGCACAGGTTTGGGGCTGTCGATCTGCAAGCAGATCGTCGATTCGCACGGCGGTCAACTGACCTGTCGCAATCGCACTACCGGCGGAGCGGTATTTGAGGTGCGACTCCCTTTGACCTGTCCGCCTCGCGCGATTTCGGCGGGCCGCATTGAGCAGCCACACGAGGAGGCGCTCGCCGCGGCGGGACAGCGGAATGAAAACCACGCGTGATCTCATGCAAGGAGAACAAGCATGTCGGGATTGCTGATCGTCGATGACGAGGAAAACGTCGTCTACTCTTTTCGCAAGGGGTTGGCGAGTCTGCAGGTGGCAACCCATTGCGCGGCCGACGGTGCCGAAGCACTGGCCGTGGCGGGCAGCCAGCTTCCCGAAGTGGTGATTCTCGATCTGCGGCTGCCGGACATGTCGGGGCTGGAGGTGTTCGACGAACTCCGCCGCCGCGATCCGCGGTTGCCGATCATCGTGGTCACCGCGCACGGAACGACGGACACGGCGATCGAGGCGATGAAACGGGGCGCCTTTGAGTATCTGATCAAACCGGTTGATATTCACCAGCTTCGCTCGCTGGTTGCCAAGGCGCTCGAGATGAGCGACAACGGGCGGGCCGTGGCGATCGGCGACGAACCAGAGCAGGACGGCACGCAAGACCGAATCGTCGGCCGCTGCGAGGCGATGCAACAGGTCTACAAGACGATCGGCCGCGTCGCTTCGGAAGACGTGACCGTGCTGCTATTGGGTGAAAGCGGCACAGGGAAGGATCTGGCGGCGCGGGCCATTCATCATCACAGCCGCCGCGCCCAACGGCCTTTTCTGGCCATTAACTGCGCCGCATTGCCTGAACCGCTGCTGGAGAGCGAACTGTTCGGCCACGAACGGGGGGCGTTCACCGGCGCCGATCAGCGGCGCATCGGCAAGTTCGAGCAGGCGCATCGCGGCACGCTATTTCTCGACGAACTCGGCGACATGAGTTCCGCCACGCAAGCCAAGGTGCTGCGCGTGCTGCAAGACGGCCGATTCGAGCGGCTGGGAGGAAACGAACGGATCGAAACCGACGTGCGGGTGATCGCGGCCACGAATCAAGATTTGCAACTCCGCATCGACCGGGGCGAGTTCCGCCGCGATCTGCTCTACCGTCTCAACGGATTCACGGTTTCCTTGCCGCCGTTGCGCAAGCGTAAAGAGGATCTGCCGCTGCTGATCGAGTATTTTCTCAAAAAGGCCAACCAAGAGGTGGCCAATCAGGCTCGTCGGCTCTCACCCGAGACACTCGACCTGCTTGCAGCCTACGATTGGCCCGGCAACATTCGCGAGCTGCAAAGCGTGGTCAAGTACGCAGTGGTGCATTGCGTCGGCGACGTTATCACCGCTGATTGTCTGCCGGAGCAATTTCATAGCCCCGCCATGGGCCGGGAGCACTCTGCCGATTCCAAGTCGCTCGATGCACTGGCGCGCTACGTTCGCGACAGTTTGGATGGTGGAGGAACCCAGGTGTATCGGCGGTTGATCGATCAAGTCGACCGCATCGCCCTGCGCGAAGCACTACGGATGGCCGACGGCAATCAGGTGCATGCCAGCGAGCGCTTGGGAATCAGTCGCACGACATTGCGTGCGAAAATCAAATCGCTGGCACTGGATGAGCCGCGGGACGAAGCAATTCGGCCCACTTGACGATCGACCCGCGATTGTTGCAACGGCTGGCCTCAGTTGGTAGGGTAAA
>JBBDLY010000001.1:0-1661 GCA_040878585.1 Pirellulales bacterium | reverse complement strand
TCGCCAATTTTCGCGCCCGAAATCGCTCAGCCGCGCTACTACTTAATAGAAGCACTTCCCCAGCGGGTCGCCACGTCCGTAGCGTGGCGCCCTCCTGCCTAGCCGTTCATTCACTGGGCGAACTCGTGTCGCCGAGTGTTGGATATTTCTGCACGCATCGGTCGGCGCGTTACTGCGCGCCGGCGGCGAGTGCAGGAAAGCGGTCATGTACAAACCTCTTGTTACCTCGGAGAGTTGATATGTCGACAACAGCACAGAGCCAAAACATTGCCGGGCAAGAAGACGACATTCAAGCCGTGCAAGAACTCAACAGCGCTTATTCCAAAATGCAGGCCGAGTTGGCCAATGTGATTGTGGGTCAGTCGGACGTGATCGAGCAGGTGCTAATCTCCATGTTCTGTCGCGGCCATGTGTTGCTGGTCGGCGTGCCCGGTTTGGCCAAGACGCTGCTGGTCAGCACGCTTTCGCAGGCGCTCAACCTGTCGTTCAAACGCATTCAGTTTACGCCCGACCTGATGCCGTCGGACATCACCGGCACCGAGGTGCTGGAAGAAGACCGCACCACCGGCAAGCGGGTGTTCCGTTTCGTACACGGCCCGTTGTTCTCGAACTTGGTGCTGGCGGACGAAATCAACCGCACGCCGCCGAAGACGCAAGCCGCGCTGTTGGAAGCGATGCAGGAACATCATGTCACCGTCGGCGAGGAAACCTACAAACTGCCCGAGCCGTTCTTTGTGATGGCCACGCAGAACCCGATCGAACAGGAAGGCACCTACCCGCTGCCGGAAGCCCAGTTGGATCGCTTCATGTTCAATGTGACGGTCGATTATCCGACCGGCGCCGAGGAACGGCAGATCATCAAGCAGGTGACCGGCCGCTACAGCGGCAAGGTTTCCGAAGTGCTTTCCGGCGACGACATTCTACGACTGCAAGACATCGTTCGCCGCGTGCCGGTGGCCGACCACGTGATCGACTACGCCACCGATCTGGCTCGCTGCTCGCGTCCCACCGACGACAGCGCCCCCGATTTTGTTCGCGAACTGGTTGCCTGGGGCGCCGGTCCTCGTGCGGGAATCAATCTGGTGCTGGCCGCCAAGGCCCGTGCGATCCTGCATGGCCGTTACCACGCCACGACCGACGACATCCGCGAAGTCGCGCTGCCGGTGCTCCGCCATCGCGTATTCACTACGTTCAATGCCGAGGCCGCCGGCGTCAGTAGCGACGATTTGGTCGAGATGGTGATGGATCACGTCAAGGTTGCCCAGCCGGTCAAGTAGGGGGTGCGCAACACGAAACCAACATCCTTCCCCAAGCAGGTTTCTCCGTGAAGATCAATCGAAGAAATGGCGAGAACAAGGGCGCCGAGTACATGCGACTGCTGCGCAGCGATGCGCTGGGCCGGATCTCTCGGCTGGAACTGGTCGCCCGAGACTTGGTGGCCGGCTTCATCACCGGCAAACATCGCAGTCCCTACAAGGGGGCCAGCGCCGAGTTTGCCGAGCATCGTTCCTACGTGCCGGGCGACAACATTCGCGACCTCGACTGGCGGGTGTTCGGCAAAAGCGATCGCTACTACATCAAGCAGTACATCGAAGAGACCAACCTGCGGGCGACGATCTTGCTCGACGCGTCGGCCTCGATGAAGTACACCGGCGACTTGG